>JAYRQH010000127.1:0-6286 GCA_041910715.1 Bergeyella sp. | reverse complement strand
CGAAATCCATATCCAACATTTGCTGTATCATCAAATGGGTAGTGGGATGGTGTCCTGTGCCGAAAGACATTTTGGGTTGGATGATAATTTCGTGCATCTGGGGGTTTGATTCATGAAACTCTGCACGGATAAGAACCTGGTCTTCAACATTAATCGGCGAAAAATTCTTTTCCCATTCTTCATTCCAATTGATATTGGGCATTTCTGAAAATGTGTACGTGATGGAAACTTCCGAACTGTTAAGTAGTGGCAAATCCTGCAATGCCTTTTCATCAAAGTTGCTTTTAGGAATATAGCCTAAAATACCATCGTGTTCTTCTGTAAAGCTATCGAAACCGATTTCGATCAGTTCGGCCATTAGTATTTCGTTCCAAGGTTGAAGAGGGTGTATTTTAAAGTTAAATTCCAAATAGGCTGTCATGAGTATTCATTTTTTTATCCGTTCGACAAAATTACAATTTTGAAAAAGGTTGAAGCATTATTGTACAAAAAAAGTCCACAAATTTTGCGGACTTTTATCTATTTGAATTTTTATTTTACTTGCAAGCTTCAATAATTTTGGAGAAATCGTCTAGTTTTAGTGCAGCGCCACCAATCAAACCACCATCGATGTCGGGCTGCGAGAAAATTTCTTTGGCATTGTCTGGTTTTACAGAACCACCGTACAAAATTGATACTTCAGCAGCAACATCTTCACCGTATTTTGATGCAATCAAACTACGAATATGAGCATGAATTTCTTGAGCTTGTTCAGGAGTGGCTGTTTCTCCAGTTCCTATAGCCCAAACCGGCTCGTAAGCAATAACAACCTTTTTGATTTCGTCTGCTGAGAGAGTAAATAGAGCGGTTTCTGTTTGATTTTTAACGACTTCAAAATGTTGACCGGATTTTCTCTGATCTAATGTTTCGCCGTTGCAGTAAATAGGTGTTAATCCCGCATCCAGCAATGCTTTTACTTTTTTATTGGCATGGTTATCCGTTTCACCGTGGTATTGTCTTCTTTCAGAGTGCGAAACCAAACTTCCATCTGCATGAATTTCTTTAATCATTTCCACAGAAATTTCTCCTGTGTAAGCACCAGAGGCATACTCGGATACATCTTGCGCGTAAACACCCACTTCTTTATTTTCAAAAATCGATTCGGCCATGGTTAAGTACAATGCGGGCGGAGCAATATAAACATCGCACGCAGCAGGTGTATTCTTTAGATATTCTGCCAATTCTAGCATTAAAGCTTTTGCTTCAGATGCAGTTTTGTTCATCTTCCAATTTCCTGCAACGATTTTTTTTCTCATGATTAAAGTGGTATTGTTGATTTTTCGTTAAGTTTGAATTTGTTGAGAATTAGAAATTCCACAAGTTTTTAAGTAATTTATAAAAACGGTGTTCCTCATCGGAAACGTTTTCATCTGCCTTAATTAAAGATTTTGCAAATTTTACAAATTCTTTACGTTCTTTTTCTGTTGAATCTTCTAAAAAACATCGTGCGTGAAATTCAAAATGATCTTTCCAATTTTCGGGCTGAAGATTGATGATGACCTCCAGTTCGTTATCTAGATTAATACGAAAAGGGAACTCATTAGAGAGATATTCGGTGATTTTTACACCTTCGGCAGGGGCAACTTCGCCGTCTACGGCTGCCAAAAGCATTAATAAATGATAACCAGCGATTGGTTTATTGGATTTCTGCATGATAACTTTTTTTGCTAGCCAAATGTACGATTAATTCTCAACAAATACGTGTCCGGGAACTTTGTCAACGATTGTTCCATTTTCAAGTATTAAGACCGATGGATTGCTTCTTGCAATCGTCTTAATAGCGGTTCCGTCCATAGTAGCGGCAGGAATTTCGTTATACATACCAAGGTTGGGTGCAACACCCAAAACGAGTGTGTTCCCAGCTTTTTTCGCTTTCGCTTGTGCTTTTTGAAGGATTGCTTTGTCAGCCAAACCAGGCTGATAACTGAAGATAACGATGGCTTTGGGAGCATCAATTATTTTTTGCGTCCAATCGGTTCCGTCTTGGCCATCCAATTTAAATTTAGTGATTTCCGATTTATACCCTTCTTTAACAAGTTTAGATTCAGTTTTTTCAGTAATCAATTTCCATGGAGAGCCTTCTTCCCAGTACACTTTATTATTGACATATTCGTCTTGATCTATTGATTTTTCTTCGCCCGTTTTTTCATTTTTGGCTGTATAAAATACTTTGTAAATCGATGGATCTTTTGCAATATTCTGTTGTTCTATTTTTAAATTAGTGCCTATTTTATAATCTCTAAAATCGATAATCGGTTCACGGATAATACCGAAAATCAAAATAAAACCGGTAAGAAGTATTGATGCTACTAGCGCTACTTTTTGACTGGTATTGGTTGTTTGGTGACTGGAATCCTTTTTATACAAGACCCATAAAATAAGCAAGCCGACAAGTAATATAATATCTTTAATGAAGCTTTGCCATGGAGTAAATTTAATTGCGTCACCAAAACACCCGCAATCGGTTACCTTGTTAAAATATGCCGAGTAGAAGGTTAAAAATGCAAAGAAAATGCACAATGCAATAAGCACACGAAGCACTTTTTTTGTTTTGAAATTTACTAGAAGTGCTACTCCTAAAAGTAATTCCAAAGCAACCACAACAATTGAAATTCCCAAAGCGAACGGTTCCAGAAAAGGAAGGTTGAAAACGCCTGCGGAAAAATATTCTTCTAACTTAAAGGAAAATCCTACTGGATCCACTG
Source organism: Bergeyella sp. (assembly GCA_041910715.1). Taxonomy (GTDB): domain Bacteria; phylum Bacteroidota; class Bacteroidia; order Flavobacteriales; family Weeksellaceae; genus JAFAFC01. The sequence continues at coordinate 3,542 of JAYRQH010000127.1, read as the reverse complement.
CCTTTACAAAACCAGAAGCGATAAAGATAAGGGCAATGACGATTCGTAATAGAGCTTTTAACATAGTTTGTTTTTTTTTTACATTCAAGTGTGCATTAGTCAGCAAGTCTTTGGCTAATTTGTTTTTGATACTTCCGAAATTTTAATCAGACAGAAAACAGCATAATTAAGCATGTCGAAATAATTGGCATCCAAACCTTCAGAGACAAGCGTTTTCCCGTGATTGTCCTCGATCTGTTTTGTTCGTAAAACTTTTTGATAAATAAGATCGGTAATGGACGAAATACGCATTTCGCGCCACGCTTCTCCGTAGTCGTGGTTCTTTTTTTCCATGAGCACGCGAGCTTCCGTAGCGAAATGATCATAGAGTTTTAAAATTTCATCCTCATTTTCGTTCAAATCATCAGTCAATCCTTTCTCCAGCTGGATTAGGGCAATAATTGAATAGTTAACGATTGCAATAAATTCATCATCTTCGCTCTCATCAATCATCCGAACATCAGCCATCTGCAGGGTGCGAATTCGGTTTACTTTGATATAAATCTGATCGGTAATGGAACTTGGCCGTAATACGCGCCACGCGGCTCCATAATCCTTCATTTTTTTCGCAAATAAATCGCGACACTGCGCAATCACGTTCTCAAACTGTACTGAGGTATTTCTCATATCATGCTATACTGTCTCAAAGATATGAAAAATCTATAAAAAGGCTCGTTTGGCGGATTTGGCTTTGTGATATTAGGCCCAATTTTTACCTTTGTTTTATGAATACGTTTTCGCTTGAAGCATCTAATTTTCCGTCTTTGAATTGCAATGGTCGTTTGGTTGATTTATCTAAACCCAAAATCATGGGTATTTTGAATGTTACTCCCGATTCGTTTTCGGATGGTGGACGTTTTTTTTCAGAATCGGAAGCCTTGAAGCATGTGCAGAAACTTATTGAAGAAGGTGCCGATATTCTGGATATTGGCGCGCAATCAACAAGGCCGAATGCGGAAAAAATTGATGCCAATGAAGAAATGCAACGCTTAGGGCAGGTGATTGCAATGATTAAAAAAGAATTTCCTACCATTTTAGTTTCTGTCGACACCTTTTATTCCGAAGTGGTCCGTTTTGGGTACGATCAGGGAATGGATTTGGTGAATGATATTTCAGGAGGACAATTTGATGTTGCCATGCTGTCTACAGTTGCCGAATTAAAGCTTCCTTACGTTTTGATGCACATTAATTCAACATACAAAACCATGCATGAAAAGGAAATTCAAGGGGACATTCTAGTTGAAATTAATCGATATTTTTCAGAAAAATTGCAGGTATTAAAACAGTTTGGTATCAATGATGTTGTTTTAGATCCCGGTTTTGGATTTGGCAAGACAGTGGAACAACAACATTATCTGTTGGATAATTGCGAACATATAGGCTTCGGCAGGTTTCCGTTACTTATTGGTATATCTCGTAAATCATTTATTTACAAACCACTTGGAAAGCAACCAATTGAAATTGATGACATTACGCAGGAATTGCATCGTAAGGTTTTAGAAAAAGGAGCAAAAATTCTGCGAGTTCATGATGTTGCATCAACGAAGAAAACGATCGAAAAATTTCTACATGAAGTAGATTAATTCAAGGTCTTTAGTTTCTCCGCGTATTCTTCGGTAAATACTTTTTTATCTTCTTGCATTTGCTCGATGGTTTTGGGAAGTCGGTAGTTAAATAAAACCTTATCTTCCTGATCCAGAAATATAAGTTCCTTTTCCTCTCCATCGATCATTTGTGCAAAAATATCCCACATCGAGGCGTCGCGTAGTTTAAGTATTTCGAAAAAATCCTGAGCTTTAATTTGTACTGATTTCATAATTGCAAAAATAATCATTTTTTAATCCTTCAAACTTCGTTATTTTTACCAAATGATTTCACAAGAAACAATCGACAAAATATTTTCAATAATCCGTATTGAAGACATCGTAGGCGAATATGTTCAACTGAAACGTGCCGGAACCAATCTTAAAGGTCTCAGCCCATTTCAGGACGAAAAGTCGCCAAGTTTTGTGGTTTCTCCAAGTAAGCAAATTTGGAAGGATTTCTCCTCTGGGAAAGGGGGTACGGCAATTTCATTTTTAATGGAATTGGAAGGTTTTACATATCCCGAGGCTTTGCGGCATGCCGCAAAAAAATATGGAATCGAAATCGAAGAGGATAAAAAAGTTTATTCTGAGGAGCAAAAACTGCAACAGACGGAACGCGATCTCATGTACAAAATTCATGAAGTTGCCAACGACTACTTCCAAGAAGTTTTATGGAATTCCGAAGAAGGAAATCTGATCGGACTTTCGTACTTTAAAGAGCGCGAACTGAAAGAGGAAATCATCAAAAAATTTCAGTTAGGGTATTCTCCTGAAAAGAAAAATGCTTTTACAGAATATGCAGTGGAGAAGGGCTATTCCACGGATATATTAGTTAAGTCTGGCTTGTCCATCTTTCCAGAAAACGCGCCTGCAGGAATTGACCGCTTTCGAGAGCGCGTTATTTTTCCTATACATAGTTTTTCGGGTCGCGTTTTGGGTTTTGGAGCGCGAATCTTAAAATCCAATGTTAAAACTGCCAAATACTTAAATTCACCAGAAACCGAGATTTATCACAAATCAAATGTTCTATATGGTTTAAATCAAGGAAAGCAAGCGATTTCCAAAAAAGACAGTTGCTTGTTGGTGGAAGGGTATATGGATGTGATATCACTTCACCAATCGGGCATTGAAAATGTCGTATCCAGCTCAGGGACGGCTCTAACGGTGGAGCAAATTAGGTTGATTCGGCGACTTACGGAGAACGTTATTATTTTGTTTGATGGCGATAAGGCCGGAATTAAAGCCAGCTTCAGAAGTATTGATTTGCTTCTTTCAGAAGGGATGAATATTCGTGTTCTTCTCTTTCCTGATGGGGATGATCCTGATAGTTTCTCGCGCAAGCATTCGCAGGAGTATGTGGAGGAATTTATTACCAAGGAATCTCAGGACTTTATCAACTTTAAAGCGGAAATTCTTTTAAAAGAGGCTCAAGACGATCCAATCAAGAAAGCGGAAGCTATTCGGGACATTGTAAAATCGGTGGCTAATGTAGAAAATGTGCTTAAACAAGAGGTCTATCTTAAAGAAGTTTCTACGAAGTTCGGGATTAGTGAGCAAAGTCTTTTCAACGAACTTAATGTTCAAAAGCAAATTTTAACAGGTCAGAAACCTGTCGATCGCACAAAAGTTGAAGCGCCCATAAAACTACAGGTGGTTAGCGATACGCAAGAGTTTTCTGTGGATCCACTACTAGTTTTGGAGGAAAAATTGGTGGAATTACTTTTAAAATATGGCGATTTTGTTTTAGAGCAGCTTTCAGAAGATAAAACGCCATTTCAAGTAACCGTTGCTGAGGAAATTTCGGCGTATTTCTTGGAAGATGATTATGAGATGCGGTCACCTATCAACAGTACGATTGTTAAAGAAGTTCGCGATGGACTAGAAATGGGCGAATTGCGAACCGAAAATTTCTTTGTT
>JAYRQH010000126.1:0-5934 GCA_041910715.1 Bergeyella sp. | reverse complement strand
ATCAATAGCGCATAAATTTCCGATCTCCACATTGTTTTCGATAATCACATTTCCCACCGAGATTAAGCGATCGTAAGTTCCATTTAGTTTCCGGTAATAGAAGGCATCGCCACCGATGACGGTTCCACTTTGGATGATTACATTGTCCCCAATAATCGTGCGGTCTCCGATGACCACATTTGGGAATATATGACAGTTTTTTCCAATCTTCACATGATTTCCGATTACAGCTGAAGCATGGATGAACGTTCCATCGCCTACTTCGACATCATGCAAAGTCTCAGAAAAGTTATAAATCTTGGTAAAGTGCGTATTAATCTTGTTAAAGTCTCGAAATGGATCTTCGGAAATAAGCAAGGCTTTCCCTTCAGGACAATCGACCTCTTTGTCAATTAAAATAATGGTTGCCTCCGAATTCAAAGCTTTATCGTAGTATTTTGGATGGTTGACAAAAACAATTTCGCCGTTCTGAACACGATGAATCTCGTTGGTGCCCAAAACTTGAAAATCGGCAGGCCCCACGAAACGGGCGCCAATCAACTGAGCAATATGCTCTAATGTCTGAGGTTGATGAAAAGTCATAATCTAATATATAAAACAAGGTTCAGTATGTGTGAGCATCTGAACCTTAGAATTGTCGTTATTTTTATTTTACTCGCTCCACGTAGGAACCGTCCTCGGTATTTACTTTAATTTTGTCACCTGGCTCGATAAATAAAGGCACCATGACGCGAGCCCCTGTTTCAACGATCGAGTTTTTTAAAGCATTTGTAGCTGTGTTTCCTTTCACTCCCGGATCAGCTTCAATAACTTCTAAAAACACCGACTGCGGTATCTCGGCGGATAGCGGCGTCTCGTCAGCTTCTTTTAAGATAATTGTCACTTCTTCTCCAGCTTTCATAAACTGCGCATTTTCAATCATTTCCTTATTGATATAGATTTGAGAAAAGTCGTCATTATTCATAAAGTGGAAACCATTTTCATCATCATATAAATATTGAAATTTACGCGTGATTACTTTAACTTCATCAATTTTGTGCCCTGCAGAAAAGGTATTATCTAGGACCTTACCGTTGGTTACCGATTTTAATTTTGTTCGTACGAAAGCAGGACCTTTACCTGGTTTAACATGTTGAAAATCAATAATTTTATAAATATCGTTACTGTATTCAATACAAAGTCCTTTTCTAATATCAGCTGTTGTTGCCATTCTTATTTTTTGTGTATAATTTAATTTTATTCTTTTCCTGTTCCGTATCCCTTAACGATTCCTCTTGGTGAATTTTGGATGAATGTGATAATTTCGTCACGCTCCAATGTGGGAAGCATTTCTTTCTCAATAAAAGATATGGCTTGTGAGGTATTCATTTTCATTTGGAAAATATAGCGGTAGATTTTCTGAATTTCGAAAATTTTATCATTGGAAAAACCTCTTCTACGCAAGCCAACCGAGTTAATACCTGCGTACGATATAGGATCTCGCGCTACTTTTACAAAAGGTGGAATATCTTTACGAATCATGGATCCGCCAGAGATCATCACATGTTTTCCGATTTTCCCGAATTGATGAACTGCCGAAAGACCACCCATCACCGTATAATCTCCGATTTCTACATGCCCGGCAATTCCGCATCCATTCACAATAATCACATGATCGCCAATCACACAATCGTGCGCAATATGCGTTGTAGCCATAATCAGACAATGATCACCAATTTTTGTATAGCCTAATGCTTTTGTGCCTCTATTAATAGTCACACACTCCCGTATGGTCGTGTGATCGCCAATAATAACCTGCGTGTCTTCACCATCAAACTTTAAATCTTGAGGAATTGCCGAAATGACAGTGCCTGGAAAAATTTTGCAATTTTTACCTATACGTGCGCCGTCCATGATGGTCACGTTTGGACCTATCCACGTTCCTTCACCAATTTCTACATCACCAGCAATTGTTGTAAATGCTTCTACAACTACATTTTTACCAATTAAGGCTCTTTTATCTACAGCTGAAAGTTGATGTACCATCTAGTCTACTTTATTTTTAGCAACTTGTGCCATCAACTCTGCTTCCACAGCAACCTGATCGCCGACATAACCGTACCCTTGCATGTGAACGATACCCCTTCTAATGGGCTCGATAAGTTCGATTTTAAAGATAATGGTATCACCTGGAACGATCTTTCGCTTAAACTTCACATTGTCCATTTTTACAAAGTAGGTGGAATAGTTTTCAGGATCAGGAACATTGGCTAATACCAAAATACCGCCTGTTTGCGCCATGGCTTCAACCTGTAAAACACCTGGGAAAACGGGTTCTTTTGGAAAGTGCCCTACGAAAAACGGTTCGTTCATCGAAACGTTTTTCAAACCAACCACATGCGTTTCAGAAAGCTCTAAAACCTTATCAATCAATAAAAAAGGCGGTCTGTGTGGAAGAAGTTTCATAATTCCGTTGATATCAAAACGCGGTGGTTTTGATAGATCAAAATCGGGAACGTTTTTCTTCTTCTGAAGTTTCCACTGACGGTTTAATTTCTTAGCAAATTGCGTATTAACGAAATGTCCTGGCTTATTTGCAATGACTTTCCCTTTAATTTTCACACCCACTAAGGCGAGATCGCCAATAACGTCTAACAGTTTATGGCGAGCAGCTTCGTTGGGATAATTTAATGTCAAATTATCTAAAATTCCGTTGGGACGAATTGAAACGTCTTCCTTTCCGAAAGCTTTTTTCAATTTTTCTGCCGTCTCAGGCGTCAAATCTTTATCAACATAGACAATCGCGTTGGATATATCACCCCCTTTGATTAATCCAGCATCAATTAGCATTTCCAGTTCATGCAAAAAGCTGAACGTTCGTGCTGATGCAATCTCATCTTTGAAATCAGCAATATCCTTTAAAGTGGCGTTTTGGGTACCTAAAACTTTCGTACCAAAATCAACCATGGTAGTTACTTCGTAATTTTCCGATGGGATAATGGTTAATTCAGATCCCGTTGCAGGATCAATATAGTTAAGAACTTCCTTTATGACAAGGTATTCTCGTGCTTTTTCTTGTTCTTCAATACCAACTTTCGCAATTGCTTCCACAAAATATTTGGACGATCCATCTAAAATCGGTGGTTCGGCGCTGTCCATTTCTAGAATGGCATTATCAACATCGCATCCTACCAATGCTGCGAGCAAATGTTCACACGTATGAATGCGAACACCCAGTTTTTCCAAGGTAGTTCCTCGTTCTGTAGTAGTAACGTAATTAACATCAGCTTCCACCTGAGGATGACCTTCAAGATCAGTTCGTACAAACACAAAACCGGTATTTTCTTTTGCCGGCTTAATGGTTAAATTTACTTGCTTACCGGTATGCAACCCAATTCCCGAAAGGATTACTTCTTCTTTAAGTGTTTTTTGTAGATCACTCATTCGATTCGTTTTTTGAGTTTTTTTCCAGATTATTTATTTTATGAACAATAGTAGGCAGGTTTTTGAAATGCACATAGCTTCTTCGGAAATCACCCGCAGAGATAGCAGGCGAACCGTACACAATATCCTGGTCTGCTAAGTTACTGTTAACACCACTTTGGGCTTGTATTTTTACTTGGTTGCCTATCTTAATATGACCAACAATACCAACCTGTCCTCCAATTTGGTTCCAATCGCCAATTATGGTTGAACCGGCAATTCCAGCTTGCGCAGCAATCACGTTATGTTCGCCGATTTTGACATTGTGGGCAATCTGAATGAGATTATCGATTTTGGTTCCTTTCCCAATAATGGTGGAACCAATCGTAGCGCGGTCGATAGAACAATTAGAACCGATTTCTACGGAATCTTCTAAGATAACATTACCTAATTGTGGAATTTTTTTGAAGCCGTCAGCTGTGGGTTGAAAACCAAATCCGTCACCACCTACAACGGTATTGGAATGAATAACGCAATGGTCACCAACTACGCAATAATCGTAGATACGTACACCACTGTCAATTTTGCAATTTTTACCAATACGGACCCCTTTACCAATAAAAACTTGAGGATGTATTTGGGTGCCCTCACCAATTTTAGCTTTTTCAGAAATATATGAAAACGCCCCAATGTAAACGTCATCAGCTATTTGCGCAGTTGCGTGGAAAAATGAACCTTCTTCAATACCTGATTTTTTTTCCTGCATTTCCTGATACAGATTCATCAAAATCTGAAAAGATAGATATGCATCTTCTACAACAATAACCGTGGGTGTATAATCTTCTCGTGTAACAAGTTCTTCCGAAATAATAATGACCGAGCATTTGGTATCATCCAAATAATGAGCAAATCGGCTTTGTCCGATAAAAGAAAGATGACCTTCCTCACCATGCTCTATAGGTGACACTCCCGTAATCATCTTGTTTTCATCGCCTATAATCTTGCCGTTGATCAGTCCGGCTATTTGTGAGGCTGTAAATTCCATATCGTGCAAAGATATAAAAATCCCGAAAACGCCCAATCGTTTTTTTTAGCAAAAATCAGGCTAGATTTCTCTTGGAAATGAGAGGATGAATTTTTCGTTCGTTGTCGTTATAGACGAGGATAAAATCTGATTTTCTGATTCGTTGAGCTTTACTTTTGCGCCGTCTTTCTGCAGCAAATAAATAGGTTGTTTATCGGCACTATACGGAAGCAAACTCCGAGTGAATTGATTTACTAGAAGTTCGCCGTGATCAATGTCAAATTTTGAGTTGGTTTTGTGCACCAAGTCGTTGATTTTTTCTACGGGGAACGGCTGCGAAGAAATGACTGTTCTGGGAAATTGCCTTTGCATCACCGAGCGACAGTAATACGACAAAACGAAATCATCGTGATATTGCCATGATTTCATCGCCTGTATGACGTCGTTATCGTCCAGTTGAGTAAATCGAAGAATATCTTCAGAAGTAGACATCATATCGTTTTTTCGATAAAGAAAGTACTGCAAGTTGCTGGGCGCCTCTAAATGAACGCCTTGAGAGGCGAGTTCTTTTGCTCGTTTCAGCACTTTTACTAACATGTGTTCGCCTAGAGCGGCCGTTTTATGATAGTATACTTGCCAATACATGAACATTCGAGCTGTTAAAAAATTTTCTATTGAATACACACCTTTGGAGTCTATCACCAATTCGTCATCCCATACATTCATCATCGAAATGATCCGTTGTGTATTGACATTACCTTCCGAAACGCCTGTATAAAAGCTGTCGCGCTTTAGATAATCCAAACGGTCTACATCCAACTGCGAAGAGATTAGCTGATTAAAAAATTTACGATGGTACTTCCCCTGAAACATTTCAATCGCAATGCTAAGCTGACCGTTGAATTCGGTATTAATTCCCTGCATTAAAAGTAGAGAGAGTTTCTCATGATGCCAATCCGCCATAAGCATACTCTCCAATGCATGCGAAAAAGGTCCATGCCCAATATCGTGAAGCAAAATCGCTAGCAACGCTCCTTGCTCTTCCTCTTTCGAAATTTCAATTCCTTTTAATTTTATGGTTTCTAGCGCGGTAAACATCAAATGCATGGCGCCCATTGCATGATGAAAGCGCGTATGAGTTGCACCCGGAAAAATCAAATTAAGAAGACCTGTTTGCGATATCCGTCGTAACCTCTGGAAATAAGGATGTTCGATAACATCAAACAAAATTTCGTGAGGAATTTTTATAAAACCGTGAACAGGATCATTGATAATTTTCAGCTTATTCTGCATAGAAAGGATTCTTCAGCAAAAGTACTTAAAAAAGAAATAGACTTTTGTGAATAAATTTAGAACAAATCACAATCCCTAGCTCTCAAAAAGGCCGCAAATGAAAGAAACCTTAACTAATATTTAACGATAAACGTCTGTTTTTTAGCGAGATTTTAAGAGCATTTGGTCGTATTTTTGATGAATTCTAAACAAGATTTATTTAATTAAAATACCTT
>JAYRQH010000125.1:0-2298 GCA_041910715.1 Bergeyella sp. | reverse complement strand
CCAAGAATGGTACAAAAAGATGCTGAACATTAGCACTTTTTCAGACTTAGCAGCTATGTACTATAAAGGCGATGATTGGGCAATGGAAAATGACTTTCCAAGTGTTGAGATGATGCGAAAATTTAAAGGAAGCGTTTTCCCTTTTGGACTTATCGTAGACGACAAAGGAAGTTATGACAACGTAAAAGACCTTGCAATTTTCGGTCATTCTGATACAATTCTGAACTATGATACTTATGCAGTAGGAAAGGTGAATGTAAGGCATAATTCAAAGGTTGTGATAACACTTTGTGAAAATGCATTTGTTATTGTGAATGTACTGGATCATGCAGAAGTACAAATTGATTGCAAAGATGATAGTAAGGCACTTGTTTATTACTATGGCGAAAACACAAAAATAAATACTACTGGAAATGTAGAAGTTAAAAAATCATCATGGGCGAAGTAAGATATTCACTTAACGGAAAGTTTTTTAAAGATTTCGGGGTTCAAGTTTCGGATTCTCGTGGTATTGGTGATGTTCCAGCACGAAAAGAAGTGCAAAAATTCTCTTGGGCAGAATACCATGGTGATAGCGTGTATCTACCAACTGCAAAATATCAAAGTAGGGAAATTGAATTGGACTGCTTTATTATTGGTGATAACTGGGAAAAGCTTTACAACAACTTTATATCTTTTATTCGTGATGAATTTGCTAAAGCAGGAACTCAAAGGCTGATGATAGAGCCGTTCGGATTCAAGCCTTATGTTTATGAGGTTTATTCTAACGACCAAATCAAGCTAAATAAAAGATTTCATCAAGGTCGAATAGCTGCTACTTTCACGCTTAAAATGATCGAGCCAAACCCAGTTAAAAAAGTTTTCGTTCTCAATGGTGACAATCTTAGTATCTCGCTAAAAACAAAAAAAGAAGTAGAAATATTTTTTGGTGATGGTAGTTATTATAGCGGATCAGGAAGTATTGATATTTCACGAAATTATAATGAAGCATTTTCGTTTGGTTCTGGCTTTTCTATTATTGAGCAGGCTTCCAATCCTGATTATTACCAAATAAGTACTATTTCAGAAGATAGGGAGACTTACCTATTTACCACTAGCGCAATTGTTCCTAACAACATTAATGCAGCTCTTTATATTGTTGGTCGCAACATTAGCACAAATGAATATGAGGTTGTAGGTAAATCGAGTTTTCTAATTGGAAATGGATCTCAAATAGTTTTTAAAGTTTTTTCAAAAGTCAATGTTTCAAATTATGGGAAATTCATCTTTAAACTTCAAGACGATAACGGAAACACGATAGAAAGTGATCTAAATAATACAAGAATTGAGCTGTCAGAGAATGTTGATAATTGGTACAACATGACTGGAAAAAAGAAATACATCATTGTAGCAGGTGATGTGGATGAAATAGATAGTATAATCACAAATGCAGAAGAGTTATGGAGCAAATTATAGCAGGTGATAATACTATTAAATTAAATCAAAGGGGTAGAACTTGGATAAAAAAGGCTCAATTAAGAAAGCGTTTGATGTCTGATGATTCTGTTTCGATGGAAATATTTTCTATTCTTCCATTGCCTATTGGAATCAATAATACCATTGACATTTATGGTCAAACATACCGAGTAAACAATCCAGCTAATATTACAAAATTAGCAGAAGATCAATATTTACACTCTGTTACTTTTGAGGGGAGAATGTTTGATCTGCGCAGATGCCGAATGAGAAATGCGGATTCAAACGGATTTAGCAATACAGAAGATTTTCCTTTAACTGGGACTATCGAAATTCATTTATTATGCCTTATCAATAACATGAAAAGGTTTGATATAAACTGGCAATTAGGAACTTTTGAAAATAAGGAAACAAAAACGATTACCTATTCAAAAGAAGATTGTTTAGTGGCATTGCAGCGAATATGCGATGAGTTCAAAGTGCAATTTAGAGTAGATGAAGCAAACGGAAAATCAATATTAAACACTGGTGATTTTGGGCGTATTCTGCCTTATGCAATTGAGTATGGTAAAGGAAAAGGAATTTATGAAATAGAGCGAACCAACGTAAATGAAAATGGAATTGTAAACCGATTATACGTAATAGGAGGAAACCAAAACTTACCAATAGGTTACAGAAATTACTCGCCAAATTTATTGTTCGATGGTGGTTTTATTCAGGATCAAACTTCAATCGACAAAATAGGATTAAAAGAGGGGTTTGCCGAGTTTCAAGACATTTACCCAAAACGAACTGGTGTTATTTCAAGTATCGGAAGCGATGTTTTTACATTTTCTGATTCTT
>JAYRQH010000124.1:0-2330 GCA_041910715.1 Bergeyella sp. | reverse complement strand
CCTACGAAGAGAGCAAATCATGCGAAATCAATTTTATAGGGTCAATAGCGTATTATTACGAAGATATTTTACGAGCTGCAGCCGCCGAATACCATCTGAATATTGGCAAAATTGTTCAAAAACCAATCGAAAGTCTGGTAGAATATCATAGAAATTATATTATTCCGAATTTAGATTAAGCGTAAATTTGCACCCCACAAATCATTGTATCATTTAGAAAAACGAAATATGTCAAGTACCCATAGAGACGAAAAAAATTTTAATCAGGCAGCTTTAGACTACCATAAGGCAGAACCTAAAGGCAAAATAGAAGTTAAACCCTCAAAACCACATTCTTCACAAAGAGATTTATCATTAGCTTACTCACCAGGTGTGGCGATTCCATGTTTGGAGATTGAGAAAAACCCGGAAACGGTGTATGACTATACGGGTAAAGGGAATTTGGTGGCCGTGATTTCCAATGGTACTGCAGTTTTAGGATTGGGTGATATTGGTGCGGAAGCTTCAAAACCTGTAATGGAAGGTAAGGGTTTACTCTTTAAAATTTTTGCTGATATTAATGTTTTTGATATTGAAATTGACGAAAAAGACCCCGACAAATTTATTGAGATTGTAAAAGGTATTGCTCCGACTTTTGGTGGAATTAACCTTGAAGATATTAAAGCGCCAGAAGCGTTTTATATTGAGCAGCGTCTGAAAGAAGAGTTGAATATCCCCTTAATGCACGATGATCAGCACGGCACCGCCATTATTTCAGCAGCGGCATTAATCAACGCATTAGAAATTGCAAACAAAAAAATCGAAGACGTAAAAGTTGTTGTGAACGGTGCTGGCGCTGCCGCGATTGCGTGTACAAAATTATACATCGCATTAGGATTAAGCAAAGAGAACGTCCTGATGTGTGATAGTAAAGGAGTAATTAATGATTCTCGTGAAAATTTAACTCCAGAAAAGCTTGACTTTATTGCTAAAACCACCAAGTCAACTTTAGAGGAAGCAGTTCAAGGAGCCGATGTTTTTATTGGCTTGTCAAAAGGAAACGTAATGACGGCGGACATGCTTTTGTCCATGAACGAAAACCCGATTGTTTTTGGATTGGCAAATCCAGATCCAGAAATTGCCTACGAACTTGCGATAGAAACGCGCAAAGATGTCATCATGGCAACGGGGCGTAGCGATTATCCGAACCAAGTGAATAATGTTCTTGGCTTCCCGTATATTTTTAGAGGGGCATTAGACGTACAGGCTACGGGTATTAATGAAGAAATGAAGATGGCGGCTGTTAAGGCAATTGCAGATTTAGCCAAGGAACCCGTACCAGAAGCCGTTATTCTTGCGTATAACTTGAAGAGTTTAAGTTTTAGTCGAGAATATTTCATTCCAAAACCTTTTGATAATCGATTAATTACAAAAGTATCTATTGCTGTTGCTAAAGCAGCTATTGAAAGTGGAATTGCAAATGCGCCTATTGAAGATTTCGAGGCCTACGAAAACTCTCTTTTAGACCGTATGGGCAAAGACGAGCGATTGATTCGTATGATGCAAAACCGTGCACGCTCCAACCCAAAAAGAGTAACTTTCGGTAATGCTGAAGAATACAATGTACTGAAAGCAGCGCAGATTGTCTATGAGGAAGGAATTGCAAAACCTATTTTGTTAGGTGATAAGAAATTTATCAAAGAACAAATGGAGAAGTACAATATCGTGATGGACGTTCCAATTGTTGATCCTACGGATGCTGATCAAGAAGAAAAAAGAAAGGAATATCGCGAAACGCTTTGGAAACTTCGTCAACGTAAAGGAATGAACGAGTATAAGGCTAAAAGGTTTGTTCGTCAAAGAGACTATTTTGGTCCATTAATGTTGAAACATGGTGATACAGATGCTCTGGTTGTCGGATTTTCTAAAAATTACTCAAGCGTTCTAAAGCCTATTTTAGAAGTGGTTGAAAAAGAAAAAGGCGTAGACAAAGTCGCAGGGATGATGATGATTCTTACCGAGAAAAAACCAATTTTCTTTGCCGATACATCAATCAATCAAAATCCAACGTCCGAAGATTTAGTAAATATTGCTCGTATGGCAGAAATGACAGTGAAATCCTTTGCCATAGATCCACGATTAGCAATGCTCTCTTTTGAGAACTTTGCAGGTATTTCAGAAACGTCTAAGAAAGTCGCAAAAGCAGTAAGCATTCTGCACGAAAAGTATCCAAAGATGATTGTTGATGGAGAAATTCAGCCGGATTTTGCCATGAATAGTGATCACCTAAGTGATTATCCGTTCTCAAAATTAGGTACCGAGCCAGCCAATGTGTTTATTTTTCCGAATTT
>JAYRQH010000123.1:0-5777 GCA_041910715.1 Bergeyella sp. | reverse complement strand
AGAAGGCGATCTTTTGGTTCAAAAAGAGCTGGCAGAAACATTAAAACGTATTCAGAAGGAAGGCGCTAAAGGTTTTTACGAAGGTAAGACCGCTGATTTAATTGTAGCTGAGATGAAACGTGGAAACGGCATTATCAATCTTCAAGATTTAAAAAACTACCAAGTTCGATTACGCAAACCATTGGAATTTAGCTATAAAGGAAATGATATTGTCACGATGCCTCTGCCTTCCAGTGGAGGAGTTTTGATGGCGCAAATGCTGCGGATGACTTCGTTTGCAAATTTGGAGAAATACCAGCATAACTCGGTGGAAGCAGTACAAATTATGACCGAAGCCGAAAGAAGAGCATACGCCGATCGTGCCGAATATATGGGCGACCCAGATTTCATAAAAGATCAAACCCAAATGCTGATTTCTGATTCGTATCTTAAGAATCGATGGAAGTCATACAACAGCACAAAAGCAACGCCAAGCGCTGAAGTTGGAAAGATTATATCCCAAGGAAAAGAGTCTACCGAAACAACACACATCTCAATCATTGATGCTGATGGAAACATGGCTTCTATTACCACCACACTAAATGGTCTTTACGGGAGTAAAGTTGTGGTTACTGGAGCTGGATTTTTCTTGAATAATGAAATGGATGATTTTTCTGTTAAACCCGGAGTTCCTAATATGTTTGGTGCCGTTGGTGGCGAAGCGAATGCAATAAAGCCGGGCAAACGGATGCTATCATCTATGGCTCCTACAATCGTTCTGCAGGGCGGCAAACCATTTATGGTGTTAGGAACACCTGGTGGTACAACGATACCGACGTCCGTTTTTCAGACTTTAGTGAATATCATCGATTTTAAGTTGACTCCCAATATGGCGATTAATGCTCCTAAATTCCATCATCAGTGGTTGCCAGAGCAAATTGATTTTGAAAAAGGATTTTCCAAAGAAACAATTAAGCAATTGGAAAAAATGGGTTACAAAGCTGAAAACCGATCGATGATCGGTAAGATGGAATACATCCAGATTGATAAAAATGGCACAATCACCGCAGTTGCCGACGGTCGTGGTGACGATTCTGTTGCAGTACAATAAGCGAATCTAGTTATAAAAAAAAGTCCAAGAAATTTACTTCTTGGACTTTTTTTATGATATTACAAATTAAATGAGAATGTTTAAGCTTGACGGTTGCACGTGAATGTGTATTGGCGACTTTATTTTTTGTACATCACCATCGATATGCCACGTTTCTTGATTGACAGCCAACTCCAAATCCGAAAAAGGAATACATTTAACATAGGGATTCAGATGAAGTTCTTTTGAAAATAATTGCTTAGCAAACACAGGAATATGCGTGTGCGGAAACTTTTTCACCAAAACCAATTCAGCTTTTCCATCGGCCATATCGGCTTGAGGCGCAATGAATGCATTATTCCCAAACTGGCGTGAATTGGCAATATTCAGCATGAAGTATTTTCCATCATATTTTTTAAGCTCATCCGATTTTAATGAAATGTCAATTTCATCGTATTTAAAATAGGTTTCTATAGCTGTAATGATGTAATTGAGAAAACCACGGTTGGTTCCTTCAAAAGAGTCAGCAACGCGACTATCAAATCCAACCCCAGAAACATTCAGAGAGGTATGTTCACCAATTTTTACGGTATCAATTTTAGTGAATTTACCTATTTTTATCTTTGAAATGAGATCTTGCAAATCTTTAGTAAAGTCATTCTCCCGAGCAAACCCATTGCCTGATCCCATCGGATATACCGCTAGTATTTTATTAGAACCGATAAGATGTTCGGCAACAGAAGAGATGGTTCCATCGCCTCCGGCGGCAACAAAAATATCCGTATTTTCAAAATGAGCTTGAATAATATTCGAAGTATCTTCCTTGCTTTCAGAAATGAAATATTGAGCCTCTGGTAGCAACTTTTGCAAACTGCTTACAAAACCTTCGTACTTTCCTTTCGCGGAATTGGGATTAATAATAAAAATGCAATTCTTCATTTTAAGAATTTAATTTTACAAAGACATTCTCTTCTTAAATTCTGGATTCAGTGTTCCTGCTAGATCCGTCCAAGAAATAGGAATGATGATATCGCCCGCCGCGTACGCTGCAATTTCGTAAGGGCTGTAATGGAAATATAAATTGTTTTTATCAAAATAAAAATTTCGCGTTGTCGAAATTTTATCCACCAAAAGCATTTCCGAATTCTTTACTTCGCCTTGCTGATCCTTTGCAGATGACGTTTTCGCATCAATGTTTTTCATCAGCAATCCTGCTAATTTATCCTCAGGCATGGAGGTGATATCAGAAAGAACGACGGTTTTCTTGTTTTTAAGATCGAAAACTCGGTTGAAAAAACCATAATTTCCGTGAGCTCCACCCATATAGCTTGCAACAAAATATTCCAGCTGTAAATAGTCGTTATCTTGCGAAAGAACTTTCATTTTGGAGTTTTCGTACCATCGGTCAGGATGATCTTGACCATCTACCCAATTTTTTTCAAGTCCCTTATAAAACTTGTTTTTGGAGTTTTCTGCATACTTAACGAGTCCTGCTTTTGAAAAATCCTGTACTGAATCCATCCAAAAGTAAATGCTGTCCTGAAGCGGTTTTTCTTTAATGGTAGGAAAAACCAATAGTGATGTGGCATACTCTAATGTTAGATTTTTATTCACCACAGATGAGTCTTTTACCACCACAGAATCAACTTTTAGCGTTTGGTTATCCGAGGCTACAGCTTCTTTATCTTTCTTGCAACTTGCCAAAGCTGAAAAGGCAACTAAACTTACTATAAACTTTTTCATATTGTTGAATTATGTTTTAAATAAAAAGCCGCAACATGGCGGCTTTCCTTTTAATTAGTATGATCTTCTGTTAGACATCGATTCGTGCATAAATTGCATTTTTCTCGATGAATTCTCTTCTTGGTGGCACTTCGTCACCCATTAACATTGAGAATGTACTGTCCGCTTCTACCGCATTTTCAATCGTGATTTGCTTCAAGGTTCTGTGTTCTGGATTGAGCGTTGTATCCCAAAGCTGTTCAGGATTCATTTCCCCAAGACCCTTGTAACGCTGCACTTCCACTCCTTTTCCGTCTGGTGACATTTCCAGTGTAATTTCTTCACGCTCTTTCTCGTTGTAAGCGTAGATTTTTTTGTTTCCTTTTTTCAATAGATATAAAGGTGGTTGTGCGATATAAATATATCCATTCTCAATCAACTCTTTCATATATCTGAAGAAGAAAGTCAAAATTAAGGTTGAAATATGCGAACCATCGATATCGGCATCGGTCATAATCACGATTTTATGATAACGAAGTTTGCTTAAATTCAATGCTTTTGAATCTTCCGCGGTTCCAACGGAAACGCCTAAAGCTGTATAGATATTTTTGATTTCGTCATTATCATATACCTTGTGAAGCATCGATTTTTCCACATTCAAAATCTTACCTCTCAAAGGAAGAATTGCTTGGAAATGACGGTCACGACCTTGTTTAGCCGTTCCACCTGCGGAATCTCCCTCAACTAAGAAGATTTCTGATTCTGCCGGATCTTTCGAAGAACAATCGGATAATTTTCCTGGAAGCCCAGAACCGCCCATTGGCGATTTTCTCTGAACCATTTCTCGCGCTTTCTTCGCAGCTTGACGTGCTTTTGCAGCCAAAACTACTTTTTGAACGATGGTTTTAGCTTCAGATGGGTTTTCCTCTAAAAAGTTGGTAAGCATTTCACCCACAATTTTATCGACCGCCCCTGAAACTTCCGAGTTACCCAATTTTGTTTTGGTTTGACCTTCAAACTGGGGCTCCATTACTTTTACCGAAACTACTGCCGTAAGTCCCTCGCGGAAGTCATCACCGGTAACTTCTACTTTTTCTTTTGCAGGAAGACCTAAATCATCCGCATATTTTTTCAACGTTCTTGTCAACGCTCTACGGAAACCAGCCAAGTGTGTACCACCTTCGTGCGTATTAATGTTGTTAACATACGAGTGAAGGTTTTCGTTAAAAGACGTATTATAGCGCATTGCCACTTCTACAGGAATACCTTCTCGTTCGCCTTCCATAAAGATCACATGCTCCATGATGGATTCACGGTTGCCATCAATATATTCAACAAATTCCTTAAGACCGCCTTCAGAATGGAACACTTCATGTTTGAAACTTCCGTCTTCTAAAACTTGTCTTTCATCAGTTAAGGTGATTGTAATTCCTTTATTTAAATACGAAAGTTCGCGAAGACGATTTGCTAACGTATCGTAGTTATAAACCAACTCGGTGAAAATACTGTCATCGGGCTGGAAGAACTGCATCGTTCCACGTTTTTCTGTATTTCCTACTTGCTTTACATCTTCTAAAGCTTTACCTCTTTGATAGTGTTGTTGGTAGATATTTCCGTCTCGGAAAACGGTAGTAATCATGTCATTAGAAAGTGCATTAACACACGATACCCCAACACCATGTAAACCTCCAGAAACTTTATACGAATCTTTATCAAACTTACCACCTGCTCCAATTTTGGTCATTACTACTTCCAAAGCAGATTTCTGCTCCTTTTCGTGGAAATCAACCGGAATACCACGCCCATTATCGGTAACTTCAATTCCGTTGCCTTCTTTAATAGTTACGGTAATTGTGTCGCAATACCCTGCGAGCGCCTCATCGATTGAGTTATCCACTACTTCATAAACCAAATGATGTAGACCTCTTGTGCCCACATCACCAATGTACATCGAAGGACGCATACGTACATGCTCCATTCCTTCTAATGCCTGAATGCTACTTGCTGTATATTGTTTTTGACTCATATAAAATTATTAATTTTTGCGTTGTGCAAAGACCCACAAATGTCGTGAAAATTTTCGGGTTTTGAAAGTATTTAGCATTCAAAAATTAGTTAAAGATTTAATAAAAAATGGGAGTAAAATCACAGGTAAAAATCATATTCTTAAGTATAAAATAATCCACAATTCTGTAACTAATTCCTAATTCGTATCGTTACATTTACTG
The DNA here is from genome assembly GCA_041910715.1 of Bergeyella sp. Classification (GTDB taxonomy): domain Bacteria; phylum Bacteroidota; class Bacteroidia; order Flavobacteriales; family Weeksellaceae; genus JAFAFC01. The sequence continues at coordinate 758 of JAYRQH010000123.1, read as the reverse complement.
AATCAAATTTCAAAATAATGGATGATTTTATCGCAGCACGGTCGCAGATGGCTCTGTCATTGGGTTTCCACATCATATTTGCTTGTGTGGGTATGGTGATGCCTTTCCTTATGGCCTATTCGCATTGGAAATTTTTAAAAACTGGAAACGAAATGTACAAAGGGCTCACCAAGGCTTGGAGCAAAGGTGTGGCCATTCTTTTTGCGACAGGAGCCGTTTCGGGGACGATGCTTTCTTTCGAACTTGGACTTCTATGGCCTAAATTTATGGAGCACGCGGGTCCAATTTTTGGGATGCCTTTTTCGTTGGAAGGAACTGCCTTTTTTATTGAAGCCATTGCTTTGGGCTTTTTCCTTTACGGCTGGGATCGACTTAATAAATGGTTTCATTGGCTATGCGGCTTAATCGTTGGAATCAGCGGTCTGGCTTCAGGAATTCTTGTCGTTGCAGCGAATGCATGGATGAATAGTCCAGCAGGTTTTGATTTTGTAAATGGTGAATACATCAATATTGATCCGATAAAAGCGATGTTTAACGAAGCATGGTTCCCACAAGCTTTACATATGACAGTCGCAGCCTTTTGTGCCACTGGATTTGCCGTTGCTGGAGTTCATGCGTATTTAATTTTAAAAAAGAAAAATGTCGAATTTCATACAAAAGCGTTTCGAATTGCCATGGGATTTGCGCTTATTGGCGCTTTCGGAGCTCCACTTAGTGGTGATATCGCAGCGAAATCGGTAACGAAGCGACAACCAATT
>JAYRQH010000122.1:0-18761 GCA_041910715.1 Bergeyella sp. | reverse complement strand
ATATTTTGCATTTGGAAGGTAACAACAAAAGAGCGAATTTTATTTACTTCCGCACTATGGAAATCTGAATCGATAAATTTCCGATGACTTTTGCTTCTAAATTTTTTATTCGCATAAGGTTCCTTATTTTTGTACGTCTTTATTTCAAATCACTTTATGTCGGATATTATTCAGCTTTTACCAGATCATGTTGCAAACCAAATCGCCGCGGGTGAAGTGGTGCAACGGCCTGCTTCCATTGTTAAAGAACTTTTGGAAAATGCCATCGATGCTGGAGCTAGCAAAGTTGAGTTAATTATCCGCGAGGCCGGGCGCAATTTGGTTCAGGTTGTCGATAACGGTTCAGGTATGTCCGATACCGATGCGCGTCTTGCTTTTGAGCGGCACGCAACCTCAAAAATACGTACTACTCAAGATATCTTCTCCATTGCAACTAAAGGATTTCGGGGCGAAGCTTTAGCGTCCATTGCCGCCGTTGCCCAAGTTGAGCTGAAAACAAAGAAGCACGATCAGCCAATCGGAACCACAATTTACATTGAAGGCGGCGAACTTCAGTTTCAAGAGCCTGTGCAGACAGCCGAAGGATCCAACATTTCAGTTAAAAACCTATTTTATAATGTTCCTGCTCGTCGCAAGTTTCTGAAAAACAACAATATTGAATTTCGTCATATCATTGATGAATTTCAGCGTGTTGCATTGGCACATCAAGACATTGAATTTGACCTTTTCCATAATGATGAGCCCATATTTAGGCTTCGGAAAGGGACTTCCATGCAACGAATAGTTGAAATTTTTGGAAGAAAACTGCAGCCACTTTTAATTCCCATTAAGGAAGATTTAGATTGGGTGAATTTTCAAGGCTATGTTGCCAAACCTGAAGGCGCAAAAAAAGTCCGCGGTGAGCAGTTTTTATTTGTCAATAACCGTTTTTTCAAGAGTGCGTATCTTAACAAAGCCGTACAGGAGGCTTTTGAAGGGCTATTACAGCCAGGATATATTCCTTCCTTCTTTTTATTTCTGGAGATTGAACCGGATAAGATTGATGTGAACATTCATCCTCAGAAAACCGAAGTGAAATTTGAAGATGAACACTTGATTTTCGCTTTAATTCGGTCAACAATTAAACGTTCATTGGGAATTTACAATATCACACCGAGTCTGGACTTTGATAAAGACCCTCAGATGGATCAGTTTTTTGGAACGCCATCAAAAGCCAATTCTGAGTATAAACCGACCAACGTCTCGGTACCGCGTGATTTTAATCCTTTCGAAGACGAGTCTAAGCCGTCCAAAATGGAGATGATTAATCTTACCGAGATGTATCAGCAGGATCCGTCCGCAGAACCATCAAAAATAAATTTATTTGATGAAGAAGATGATTTTGAAGAAGATTTGTTGCGTTTGCCCAATGGCTACTGGATATACAATAAAGGTGAAAAAACGCTCATGCTGGATCCAGGACGGATTTTTCGCGTGATCCAGGCTGAAAACACTAAAAATACAACGCGAAGTACGCACGCTCAACCATTGCTTTATTCCTTGGAATATCACCTCAACGAAATCGAAAAAAACAAATACCGATCAATCAAAAAATACCTTCCTGCATTGGGTTATGATATGACCTTGGCGCAGGAAAATGTACTTCGTATCGACGCTGTTCCCGAAGGATTAAAGGAATCGCAAGTCATCAAATTTCTTGAAAAAATATTCGAAATACTGGAGTATAAATCAGAAGATGAATTTATGCTGTATTACGACTATCAATGGAGTAAAGTGAACTCTAAATCGAGATTTGATTTTATTTATAAATATGAAATGGAAAGCTTATTAAAAGACTTTGCTAAATTGGGTTGGCCAAATTATACCTCCACGGGCAAGAAATGCTTTCTAGAATTACCGCTCGATGAGCTCAAAAACAAATTTTAAACTATGTTTGGACAATTAACTCCCATAACGCGAAACATCATCATTCTCAATGTTGCTGTTTTTGCATTTTCTTATCTATTCCCGCTGCTTAACGTGATTTTACCTGCGTATTATCCGTTTTCGCCGAACTTCAAATCATGGCAAATCGTCACCCATATGTTTATGCATGGTGGCTTAATGCATATTTTATTTAATATGCTTACGCTCGCTAGTTTCGGACCCGTTTTGGAACAGTATCTTAAAGAGAAGCGCTATCTAATTCTGTATTTTGCAAGTGGTTTGGGAGCTTTTATTCTCTTTAATTTGTGGAATTTTTATGAGGTTCAAACTATCGTTTCATCCCTACGCTCGGTGGGAGTTGATCCTTCGGAAATCTATGCACAATCGGCTATTGGCTATCAAGGTCCAAATACCAATCCGGGAACCACGCCTGAAAGCAGAGAATTGGCTCAACAGCTTTACAATGCCTTGCGTATACCAATGGTAGGCGCATCGGGAGCAATTTTCGGTGTTGTTGCAGCCTTTTCGACACTATTTCCAGACGCTAAATTGATGTTCATGTTCATTCCATTTCCAATAAAGGCGAAATATCTATTTCCAATCATCGTGATTGTATCGGTTTATTTAGGTTTTTCGGGAAGCATGAGTGGTATTGCACATTTTGCCCATGTAGGTGGAGCCATCGTTGGCTTTATTTTAGCTAAGATTTGGAATAAAAATAAATTCCGAATACAATAAATGAAAATCATCCGTACGCTTATTTTTATTGTTCACATCGTAGTAGTACTGATTTTAGTTGCTACTGCGCTTAATGCCTACATTCCTCCGAGTTTTACTTCGTTGCTGAGTTTGTTGGCGTTGGGATTTCCGGTTTTGCTAATCATTCATGTGCTATTAACGCTATTTTGGATTATTTCGTGGAAGAAAAGAGCATTTCTATTTCTTTTAGCAAGCATTCTAATGTATCCAATGGCAAATCGTTGGCTTACGTGGAACAAACAGGCAGAGGGAAATTTAAAGCTGATCACATTCAATGTAAAAGCTGGCGATTACGGAATCGAAAACATCAATCGCTATTTAAAATCGCAGAATGCTGATGTTATTTTTTTACAGGAAACCGGCGACAACAATTTTTTGGCGGACGACTATCATGTTAAAAAAACATCCATTGTAACCATACTTTCTAAGAATCCAATTGAAAGTTCCGGAACGATAGACATCCCTGGTATCGGTCAATCGCTGTATGCTGACATTAAAATTGATGGAAAAACAATACGCTTTATCAATGGGTATTTGGAGCCTTTTCAAATAGATAAATCAATGGTGCGTCCGACAGGTGACACAGAAGCAAACCAGGAAAAAGCGAAATATTTGATTCGATACATGATTCCCACGTTTAAAAAACATGAAAATCAAGTCGACATTCTAAAAAACTATGTCGAAGCTTCGCCCCATCCTGTTATTGTGGGTGGTGACTTTAATTCCGTTCCGAATTCCTGGGAATATTATCATGTAAGCAAAGGTTTGAATGACCCGTTTACCATCGCAGGAAAAGGATTGGGTACGAGTTTTCACTCATTTAAATTTCCGATACGTATCGACTATGTTTTTTCCAGCAAAGATTTGAAACCAACGTCGTATCAAGTGGATCGAAAAGTGATGCTGTCCGATCATTTCCCAGTAGTAACCGAATTTAAAATTCCCTAATGAAAAATGTAGTTTTTATTTGTTGTGCAGTGGCTTTAGTTTCGTGTGCAAAGAAAGAAGATACCTCCATAAAATTTCCGAATGAACATCCCTACGTCGAGGCTCGATACGATACAACGGCGATCGATTCATTCTCCACGGGAGCTGCAAATGTGAATATTGAACAAAACATCAAGATGGCATCAAAAACATATCGCGATTCTGTCGGAAAAGTAATGCAAGCGGAAAAGGAGCGGAAAGAACTTATAAAACAAGCGGAAGAATTAGCGAAAAAAGAAGCCGAAAAGAAAAAAGAGGAAGAAAAAAAAGCTTCCGAAACTCCGACAACAAATTCAAATCCATAAAAAAGCGCCAAAAGGCGCTTTTCTTATTAGTTCTTAGGTTGCCATTCTACAACGGCTCTAATAAATGCCTCGGCATTTTCTACGGGTATATTGGGTAAAATTCCGTGACCTAAATTGGCAATGTACTTGTCCTTTCCAAATCGGTCAATCATTTCATGCACCATCTTACGAATGGTTTCGGGTGACGAGTGTAAACGCGCCGGATCAAAATTTCCTTGCAACGTCACTTGATTGTTGGTAATTTTTCTCGCCATCTCGGGAGTAATGGTCCAATCAACGCCCAATGCCGACACGGGAGCTTGCATCATCGTATCTAAAGCAAACCAACAGCCTTTTCCAAAAACAACTACATGTGTTAATGGCGCCAATGCATCAACAATTTGCTGAATGTATTGCCAAGAGAATTCTTGATAATCCGCTGGTGAAAGCATGCCTCCCCAAGAATCGAATACTTGAACCGCAGAAACTCCTTTTTCCACCTTTCTTTTTAAGTACGCAATTGTTGTATCCGTTATTTTCTGTAGTAATTGGTGTGCAGCTTCCGGCTGTTGAAAGCAAAATGATTTGGCAATATCAAATGCTTTCGAGCCTTTTCCTTCCACACAATAGCAAAGGATAGTCCATGGTGATCCGGCAAATCCGATTAATGGCACTGCATTATCTAATTTGGATAACGTAAGTTCAATTGCATCAAAAACGTAGCCCAAAGTATCATTAACATCAGGAACCTCAATAGTATCTACTTGCTCCTTAGTACGGATAGGAGTATCCAACCATGGTCCCACTGATTCTTTCATTTTAAAATCAATTCCCATTGCTTGAGGAACTACCAAAATGTCTGAAAATAAGATCGCTGCATCTAAAGGAAAACGACGAATAGGCTGTACCGTAATTTCAGCCGCTAACTCAGGTGTTTGGCATCGAGTAAAAAAATCATATTTGTCCCGCAATGCGATAAATTCGGGAAGATACCTCCCTGCTTGCCTCATCATCCAAACCGGGGGTCTTTCTACGGTTTCACCACGAAGGGCTTTTAGATATAAATCGTTCTTAATCATAATCTTGTTAATTTAAGGAAAGTCGCTCCTTTATCACGTCTAACAGCTCATCCAAATCCGCTTTTGGACTGATATATATGGGTTGCTCTGTATGGTTTTTCAACTCTTTTTCCGTGGTTGTTCCAATCGCAAACAGCGTTTTGTTTTCTAATGAATTATTTTTTAGATAACTGCACACCCCACTTGGACTAAAAAACACCAAGGCTGAATAGTCTTGTTCAAATTTTGGATACAGCAACTCGGTTTGGTACAATTCTATTTTCTTGTACCAAATGTTTTGCAAGGGCAACGCTCTATCGAGTACGTCCAAAGAAAGATTTCCGCAAAAATGCAGGAATTTTTCATGGACCGAATGTTCGGTGATAAATTCAGATAATTCGGAGGCATAGTTCAGTACTTTAAAAGTTCCAAATCCTCTTTTGCGAAGTTCCTGTTTGGTTTTATTCCCCACTGCATAAACCTTGTTGTAATAGCTCTCGGTAAAGTTTTCATTTAACTGAAATCCATTTTCAAAAAATGACCTAACACCATTGACACTGGTAAACAGTATTGAATAGCCTTTCAAATCAAAAGGCGCAATTTGGTTGTGATGAATTTTTATAACCTCCTTAAAATCACACGAAATCGCATTTCCTAATTTCTGGGAAACGGATGCTTCATCTAATTTTTTTGTAAAAAGGATAGTTTGACTCATCTAAAAAAGAATATCTATTTTTTTGAACCGATTTCGGCCATAATCGCTCGTCCTCCTTCCTTAAGAACGGATTCTGCTAGTCGTACTCCGATATTGGATTGGTTTTGTAGAGCTACAATCTGGTCTGTCTCAATACAATTCTTACCGTCTAGCGAACATAGACGCCCCACGAAACGCAGTTGATCATCGGAAATCTCAGCGTAGGCACCAATAGGAGCCGTACAACCGCCTTCAAGGGTTTTTAGAAAATCGCGCTCGGCTTCTACACAAATTTGCGTTGCGACGTCGCTTATCGTTTTCACAATAGCATTTATCTCTGTGTTATCACCCCTTCCAGCAACGGCAACAACGCCTTGCGACGGCGCCGAAAGCATAAACGGAAGCATTTCGTAATCGATATTCAGAGCTAGACGTTTGAGTCCAGCAAGCGAAAACATGGTGGCATCTGCTAAACCATCTTCAATCTTTTGCAATCGTGTGTTTACGTTCCCACGAATGTCCACAAACTCCGTCTCAGGAAATTCCTTTAACCAAAACGCACGCCGACGCAGGCTGCTTGTAGCGATTTTTAATTCATGCAGTGGTTTGTTTGCCGCGGCCTGACTTCGAACCAATACATCTTGTGGAAAATCACGCTTCAAATACGCAATCATTTTCAAGCCATGTGGCAACTGCGTAGGAACATCTTTCAAGGAATGAACCGCAATATCAATTTCATTGTTCAGCAGCGCAATATCTAGATCTTTAGTGAAAACTCCTGTAATCCCCATGGAATATAAAGGCTGATGCAAATTTTTGTCACCAACCGAAACAATAGGAACAATTTCAGTTTTATAATTCTGATTTTGGAGATGTCGTGCTACTTCTCGCGCTTGCCACAGAGCCAATGGAGAATTTCGAGTACCTATCCTAATGTTTTTCATGGAATTCTTTATTAGGTTGTTCTACCAATATTTCATGCATCAACTTACTCACTTCGTCCGCCTTCATCGGGTTTTCTATGATGTATTTTGCAAATCTATTGGTTATCTTTTGTATCATCTTATCCGAAAGCTCCATATCATCCACATCTACATAACGATGTTTCTTATGAATGTTATGCATCTCATTACGCTCCATATTTTTAAGAACCGCTTTGAATTGATGAATTTTTGGGGCTAATTTTCGGGTTTTTTCCCACTCCAAGAAATCCTTGGTCATGTTTTTAATGATTTCCTCCGCTTTTGGAATTTCTTTCTTCCGCTGCTCCATGGTATCTTGAATTTGCTGCGATAACTTATCTACATCAATAAGCTGTACGTTTGGCAGGTTCTCAACATCTTTATCCACATTGTTCGGAATGGAGAGATCAATAATCAACATTTCTTTTTCTTCTGGAATGTGTAATTGATTTACGATAGGTTCTTTTGCTCCCGTAGCAACAATCAGAACATCGGTTTCAGTCAATTCCTCGCTGAAACTCTCAAAAGGAATATTCGGAATATTGTATTTATTGGCAAGTTTAGCCGCTTTCTCGAAACTGCGATTGGCAATTTTGATTTTGGGTTGGTAAATATGCTTCACCAAATTTTCTACCGTGTTCTGTCCTATTTCACCCACGCCTAAAAGCAGGATGTTTTTCTCGGAAATTCTCTGAACGGTATTTAGAATATAGTGAACTGCGGCATAGGAAACCGATGCGGCACCATTGGAAATCCCTGTTTCGTTCTTTATTTTTTTCGAAATCTGAATGGCTGCATTAATTGCACGCTCCAAATACGGATTCGAAATCTTCTTTTCTTTTTTGAAACGACTGTATGCGTTTTTGATTTGGCCAATGATTTCAAAATCACCGATGATCTGACTTTCAAGACCGCCTGCTACCCTAAAAAGATGATTAAGCGCATCTTCTCGATTAATAATATTGGCATACTTCATAAATTCCGACAACGAAACGCCTACAGAATCACAAAATTCTTCAGCAATTAGAAGATAGTTGGATGTGGTGGTGTAGATTTCGGTTCGGTTACATGTGGACACAACGAACGCGTCGCCCAAGTCGTTATTGCTCACTTTATGAACAAACTCTTTGACATGGTCGTCAAAAAACGAAAATTTACCGCGTGTTTCGGCATCAGCTTTTTCATAACTGACACTTAAAACAGTGAAATTCGAGGTTTGAGGTATGTTAGAATCCTGGCCCATACAGAAGCGCAAAGATACTTATTTTTTTAATTATCAAAGCACATAAAATACCCTTATGACAAGTATCAGCCAATTCAATATCCTGCTGAATTCCAAACATTTCGCTCCAGATACGTCAAGAAGTTTCTAATTAATTGATTTTTATTTGAATTTTAATAAAATTTTAACCATTTTTTTTCAATATTCCCTAAGAAAGACAGTTATATAATTTATATCTTTGTAATCTTAAAAATTTTTAGAAAAGAATGGGTCTATTTGATATGTTCACGCAAGAAATTGCGATTGACTTAGGTACGGCAAATACGCTGATAATTCACAATAATAAAATTGTTATCGACCAGCCTTCTATAGTGGCTATTGAGCGTTCTACTGGGAAGCCAATTGCGGTAGGTGAACAAGCAAAACATATGCAGGGGAAAACCCATGAAGACATAAAAACCATCCGCCCTCTTAAGGATGGGGTAATCGCAGATTTTCATGCTTCAGAGCACATGATTAAGGAATTTATCAAACAAATTCCTGCGATTAAAGGAAAACTTTTCCAGCCCGCTTTACGTATCGTTATCTGTATACCTTCGGGTATTACCGAGGTTGAAAAGCGTGCCGTACGTGACTCTGCACAAAAAGTTAATGCAAAAGAAGTACGATTAATTTACGAGCCAATGGCTGCGGCAATTGGGGTTGGTATTGATGTTCAGAAACCGGAAGGAAATATGATTATCGATATCGGTGGTGGTACTACCGAAATTGCAGTGGTCGCTTTAGGTGGTATTGTATGCGACAAGTCGGTAAAAATTGCAGGTGATGTATTTACCAATGATATCGCTTACTACCTAAGAACACATCATAACCTGTATATTGGTGAAAGAACAGCCGAAAGAGTAAAAATTGAGGTAGGTTCTGCTATTGAAGAGTTGGATGTTGAAATTGAAGATATTCCGGTACAAGGTCGTGATTTGATTACGGGAAAACCAAAAGAAATCATGGTTAACTACAAGGAAATTGCACGAGCGCTGGACAAATCCATCATCCGAATTGAGGACGCTGTTATGGAGACGCTTTCGCTTACCCCTCCCGAACTAGCGGCAGATATCTATAAAACAGGTATTTACCTTGCAGGAGGCGGTGCTTTGTTACGCGGATTAGCCGATCGTTTGCACAAGAAAACCGGTCTTCCCGTTTTCGTAGCAGAAGATCCGTTAAGAGCCGTTGTTCGCGGGACAGGTATTGCGCTGAAAAATATGGACAAGTTCAATTTCCTAATAAAATAATTTCCAGAACTGTACGTAATCCATGGGCTCTTTGTTAAGATTTTTTTCGAAGAACAGTTTGTTTATGTTCTTTTTGGTCTTGCAGGTAGTCGCTATTATTCTGATTTTCAGCAGAAACTCAATGCAACAATCGTGGCTTGCAGGACAATCTACGGCGTTTAATGCTTGGGTTTCGGGATACATTGACGAAGGTGCATCGTACCTTAAGCTAAAACAAACCAACGAAGATTTGGTACGTCAGAACAAGCAACTCATGCAGGAACTTTACGGAAAAGATGCTCTGAAAACACCTGTTTTCAGAAGAGTTCATGATACCATTGGTGGCGGCCAAATATTCACATTTGTAGATGGTGAGATTGTTAACAACACCATCAACCGAAAGAATAATTACTTCACAATAAACAGAGGGAGCCGCGACGGAATTCAACCTAAAATGGGCGTTATTGCTCCGAACGGAATTGCCGGAATTGTAGTGAATACGACCGATAAATATGCCTTGGTACAATCGGTTCTTAGTGTAAACAAAATCCGTATTAATGCCGCATTAAAAAAGTCGGGCTACTTTGGTACTCTGACGTGGATGGGTGAAGATTCGCGAATCATGCACCTTGCTGATGTTCCGAAATATGTTTCGTTGAAAGTAGGTGATACCGTGGTAACTGATGGCAAGTCGTCTATTTTCCCGCAAGGAAAAATGATCGGAACTGTTGCCGGATATGAAGTCGACAGCAAAACGGGTTTTTGGGACATTTCGGTGGAGCTCAGCGAAAAAATGGGAAATCTCAACAAAATTTTTGTTGTTAAGAATTTGAAGAAAGCAGAAATTCAAAAAATACAAGACACCTTAAGTGTCGAATTAAAGAAAGACAATGATTAGTAGAAGCATCCTGTCGGACATTATTTTCATTTTTATTCTGGTGACACTGCAGATTGTAGTGCTCAATAGAATTGTAATTGCCCAGAAATATGTTCCGGTGATGTATCCGCTATTTGTCTTATTCTATCCTTTTTTCAGAAATAAATATGTGTTCTTGGGACTCAGTTTTCTTCTGGGATTAGCTATTGACGCAAATCTTGGCACATGGGGTATCAACGCGCTAGCAACAACAACAGTAGCGTACTTTAGAACGTTAATTTTTCGTACTTCAACCGACACCACGACTGATTTTTTCTCCTTTCAATCATTGCAATGGTCGCAATTTATTGTGTTTATCCTCACCAGTATTTTCATACACCAACTGATTGTTCAGTATGTTGAATTTTTCAAATTCAGCCGCTTTTTCGAAATTTTACTGAATGTTGCGATAACAACTTTAATCTCCTTTCTTTGTATTTTAGTTTACGCAATTGCATTTAAAATCAAACAAAAGGTGTGAAGTCTCAGTATTTCAAAATAACATTAGCTCTTGGAATTATTGCTGCCATTTTCGTAGCAAGACTCGCTTATTTACAACTATTTACAGACCGATACGCACTCAACGCACTCAATACATCAATTAAAACCGAATACATTATTCCGCAGCGGGGTGTGATATTCGATCGAAATGGAAAAATTCTTGTGGGCAACCAGCCCTCGTACGAAATTTCGTATACGGAAGCTCTGATGCGTGACGATTTTGATACACTTGCCTTTTGTAATCTTTTGAATATTTCTAAAGGTGAATTTGAAAAGCGCATTGCCAACGTAAAAAAAGAAACCTTCTTTAGCAAATTAACTCCTGTTCCTTTCGCCAAAAATTTAACCCGAGAAGAAGTTGCGCGGATACAAGAAATCATTTTCAAATATCCTGCATTCAATATCGTTTCTAGACCACAACGGCAATACGAAGTATCCACATCAGGTAACCTTCTGGGTTATACCAACGAAATCAATAAAAACGAAATCAAAAAAGATTCAGCATACTATCTTCCGGGGGATTTCATCGGAAAATCGGGAATTGAGAAAGCTTACGAAAACGATCTTCGCGGAATAAAAGGGGTAAAATACATCCAAAAAGACATCCGTCTCCGAAACGTGGGACCTTATAAAGAAGGAACACTGGATAAAGATGTAGTAACTGGTAAAGATATCACCCTAACCATTGACTATGATTTACAAAAACTGGCGCAGGAAATGCTTGTAGATAAGCATGGTGCCGTCGTGGCTCTGGATCCTAATACGGGTGAAATTCTGGTGATGGCGACAGGACCAGATATTGATCCTAATCTGTTTACAGGTCCGGATAAATCAAAAAATTTGTATCGGTTAGCCAATGATACCATTTATGACAACAGACCGACTTTCGACCGATCGATTCAGGCTGGTTATCCACCAGGTTCTACTTTTAAGTTGGTAACCGCTCTGGCAGCAATGCAAATGGGCGTGATGGACGAAAATACAATATTCCCTTGTGGTGGTGGCTTCAATTATAAAGGATTGCGTATCAAAGGTCACGGAGGAGCCGATCCCCTAATTCCTGCCATACAAGTTTCCAGTAACTGTCACTTTTCATATGCGTTTTTAGCCATTATGAATAAATATCCAGGGAATCCATCAAAAGGTGTAGATGAATGGAAGAAAATCATGAACAGTTTTGGCTTAGGTGTGTTTTTGAACAATGATCTAGCCGTGGGTGCAAAAGGTAGAATTCCGAGTGGTGAATTCTATGAAAACCGCATGAAATACATCAACGAGAGAGCAGGTTTAAAAAATAAAAATTACAAAAATTGGGATCCGTTGGCCACAGGAGCCGTTTTCAATGGTATGGGACAGGGAGATGTGCTGACTACCCCGATGCAGCTAGCGAATATGCTTGCCGCAATCGCTAATAAAGGATGGTTTTATACTCCTCATATTGTAAAATCAATTGATGGAAAACCAAACCCAGATCCGCGTTTTAAAGTGAAACATCAAACCCTGGTTGATGCGAAGCATTTTGAACCCGTACTTAAAGGAATGGAACAGGTAGTGCTAGCAGGAACTGCGCGAGGGCTGAAATCGACCGATTTTACTCAACTTGCCAAAACTGGAACTGCTCAAGTTCCTCAAGGAAAGGATAACTCTATTTTTGTTTTGATTGCGCCGGCTGATAAACCGAAAATTGTGGTAGCTGCCGTAATGGAACATGCAGGCTTTGGTGCTACATGGGCAGGACCAGCCGCTACGTTGATTGCCGAAAAATATTTAACAGGAACAGTAAAAAGAGAACATCTCTACAAGAAGATGACCACTTCGAGTTTTATGCCTGAGTACAAAAGACAGTACGTGGTGGACATGAAGAGAAAAGGTTGGTATAAAGAGCCAAAGACAGACTCTCTGAAGTTAAAACAGATCCAAGACAGCTTACGAAAAGTGGAGACTTTAAAAAAGCAAATTCAATTGGAACTAAACAATAAACCAAACAATACATCCAACAACAAAAAAACGAAATGAGAAGTTTTGAGGGAATAGATAAATTAGGTATCGGTATTTACCTTTTGTTGTGCAGCTTCGCCGTTGCCAACATTTATTCTGTAGACGAAACTTTAGGGAAAAAACAACTCATGTTCTTTGGAATTTCACTTTTTGTTGGCTTGATTATTTTCCTAACCCGGAGTAAGTTTTTCGAAAACATGGCGGGGATTTTTTACATCGGTGGTGTTTTGCTATTGATTGGTCTTTTTCCTTTCGGAACGGAAATTCTTGGTCAAAAAAACTGGTATAAATTCGGAGGATTTACGATGCAGCCCGTAGAATTTGCAAAAATTGGAACTGCTTTAATGCTTGCAAATTACGTCTCTGGACCCGATTTTAATTTGAAATACAATAAATCCCTTTGGACATCACTTCTCATTATAGGCATCCCAGCCGTTGTCGTCTTATTAATACCGGATGTAGGATCACTACTCGTTTTCTTTGCATTTTCATTTGCCTTGTACCGCGAAGGTCTTAGCGGGAAAATATTCGGTGTTATTGGCGTGCTGGCCGCTGTATTCCTTATTTCATTGGCGATAAATCCCTGGTACGTGGTTGGGGCAATTGTTGCAATTACCCTGATTTTGTTATTTTTCAACTACCACAAAATGAGTTGGAATATCATATCGGTGGCATCCATTGCTGGAGTAGTATTGCTTTTAAGTGCGTTTGCGCTTGCAACGCCCACAATTTTAACCAAACTTCCTAAACACCAGCGCGAACGTATCGAAGTTCTGTACAAAGGTGAACGGGCTTTCCGAGATACATCAGGGTATAATTTATTGTACTCAAAAACGGCTATTGGATCTGGTGGTTTTTTTGGAAAGGGCTATAGAGAAGGCTCTGTAACACGAGGTAAATTCGTTCCTGAACAAGAAACCGACTATATATTTTGTACGGTTGGTGAAGAGTGGGGATTTTTCGGGAGTACAGTACTGGTGCTCACATACGCCCTCTTTATTGGCCGCATCTACTACTTATCCGAGAAACAAAAGAATGTATTTAATCGCGTGTTTGGATATAGTTTCGCCTCCATCTTGTTGATTCACTTTGCTATCAATATTGGAATGGTAATGGGGCTTTTCCCAACGGTTGGTATTCCGTTGCCCTATTTCTCATACGGGGGAAGTTCCTTACTGGCCTTCTCGATTATGACGGCAATCTTCTTTAAGTTAAATTACGCTGATAAAAATAGCTTGGTGTAAGTAACTATTATGAATTTAGTGCCAATAACGGCTCAATAAATTCGCGTTCGTTACTCAGTCGGGGCACTTTATTCTGTCCACCAACTTTCCCGCGGGCAGACATCCACTCAAAGAACAACTGGGGTTTTGCTTTATGAATTACCGGTTCACGCAACGTCATGTTATTATAGCGTTTCGCCTCGTAGTCGGAATTTAACTTTTTCAACGCCTCGTCAAAATACATTTTGAATGCGTCAAAATCCTCTGGCTCTTTCGAAAACTCAATCATCCATTCGTGCGCACCTTTGGAATTGCCTTCCATGAAAATTGGTGCACCGGTATACTCTTTCACAATACTGTTCGTACGTTCACACGTTTCCTGCAAGGCGGTTTCAACATTATCAATCATCAGTTCTTCACCAAAAACATTAATATGGTGTTTGGTTCTGCCTGAAATACGAATACGATGTGGTTTAAGTGATGAAAACACGACGGTATCACCAATCATGTAGCGCCATAATCCGCCGTTTGTTGTAATCACCATGGCGTAATTCTGTCCCAATTCTACTTCCTCTATTGTGTACGCTTTAGGATGCGACCTACCAAGATCTTCAGTCTTAATAAATTCATAGAAAATTCCGTAATCCAGCATCAGTAAAAGTTCGTCGGAGCCTTGCTGATCTTGAATCCCAAAGAAGCCTTCGGACGCATTGTAAATTTCGTAGTAATTGATATCCTTTCCGATGACTTCACTGTATTGTTTTCGATACGGTTTAAAACTAATTCCACCATGAAAAAACACCTCCAGGTTAGGCCATACGTCGGCAATACTTCCTTTTCCGCTTTCTGCCAAGACCTTTTGCAACATCACCATCATCCACGAAGGAACTCCCGAAAGACTACCCACATCAGCGTTAACAACTTCCGAAACGATGGCCTTCATTTTGGTCTCCCACTCGGACATTAACGATACTTTTTTACTGGGAACGGTGGTTATTTCCACCCAAAAAGGAAGATTGTCAATTAATATAGCAGAGAGATCACCGTATTTTGTATTAAAACTCTGATACATTTCGGCACTTCCACCCAAACGCAAATTCTTGTTAGAAAACAATTGATTATCAGGATGGTTATTAGCGTAAATAGAAACCAAATCTTTACCGGCTTTGTAATGGCAATCTTGCAAACTATCTTCTGTGATGGGAATAAATTTGCTTTTTGCATTGGTGGTTCCGGAGGATTTAGCGAACTGCTTAATTGTTCCAGGCCAAATCACATCTGATTCGCCTTGGCGGGCACGCTCAATAAATGGTTCAAATTCTTCGTACGTAACGATAGGCACTTTATTCTGAAAATCGGAAATTGTTGCTATGTTTTTGAAACCGTATTTCATGCCATAACAAGTGTCTTCCGACCGGAAAAGCTGCGAAAAAAGAATGGCTTGCTGTGTTTGAGAAGGTTCTTTAATGAAATTCTCAATCTGATCAATTCTTTGTTTGATAAACCAGTTTACTACCGAATTAAAAAGCGCTTTCGTTGCCATCGAAACAAATATACAGATTTTCTAAAGTACATTCCACACCAAACTGTAACAAAAATCGAAGTTTTTCGTCTAATTAGGAAACTGACTTTCTTATGAAAAATACCATTGCTTTTGCCTTATTTTTTACTGTAATCAGTATTCAGGCTCAGAAAAAGTGGACGCTACAGGAATGTGTAGACTATGCTGCAAAACATAATTTGCAAATTATCCAAAGCAGTCAGAATAAGAATATCCGTGAGAAAACACTCGAAATTTCGAAGCGTGAGAAACTTCCCGGCGTTTCTGCAAACTTCAATAACAATGTGTCATTCGGGCAAGGACAAGACGTGTTCGGAAACAATCAGCGTAATGACAACTTTAATAACAGTGCGAACATAGGTGCAAACGTTTTGTTATTCAACAATGGTCGACTCGAAAAACAAGTTCACCGAGATCTTTTTGAAGTTGAAGCGAGCCAATTTGATGTTGAGAAAATTAAAAATGACATCTCGCTAAGCATTGCAGAACAATATCTCAATATTCTTTTGAGTAAGGAAGTGCTCAAAATCAATCAGAGTGCACACGAAAATGCCAAAAAGCAATACGATAGAGCAAAAATCACCACGGATGTCGGCACCACTCCACAAACGGTTCTTGCGGAAGCTGAAGCCGCAGTAGCACGAGAATATCAAAACATTAAAACGGCAGAAACCAATACACGCAATGCCCTTTTGAGTCTTGCTATCCTGTTGCAATTGGAAGATTTTAGAAATTTTGATGTTGCAGATGCTCCTTATGTTGATGAGTTGGAGCCTAACTACATTTCAGCAAATGATGTACTCGCAAAAGCCTACGCCAACCAGCCACACATAAAAGCGGCGGAAGCTCGAATAAAATCAGCCGAAGCACAAACGACAGTCACCGAAACCAGTTTTTATCCAACGGTAAGCGCCAATGCAGGTATTGGCACTTTTTATTTTAACTCATTAAACACGGGAAAAGAATCTAACGTGTTCAACCAATACAAAGATAATTTTGGCCAGCAAGTTGGAGTTGCCGCGAACATTCCTATTTTCAATAAAGGAATTACAAAACTGCAGGTGGAACAGGCAAAAATAAATGAAGACATTGCTAAAACCAATTTAGCATTACAAAGGCAAGATGTGTTGCAAAATGTTCAGCGTGCAGAATACAGTGCAGAAAATAACTACGAGATTTACAAGGCAGCTGTTCAGGCAGAGAACAGTTCAAAATTAGCCTTAGATTTCGCTGAAAAAAGCTATCAGGCAGGAAGATCAAGCATCTACGATCTCAACATTGCACGAAATAATTATGCAAATGCACAGGGTGCCGTTGCGCAAGCCAAATATAATTACATCTTTCAATCCAAAGTATTGGAGTTTTATGCGGGAATTCCACTAAGTTTGTAAGATGTCATTTCGGTTACTTGCTCAGTTTTTGCCAGAAAATACCTCATCGTATCTTAGTTCATGGTTTGGTACGCACCAAATTCATATCCATATCACTCGAGACCGAAACTCAAAACTTGGCGACTATCGAAAGTTGCCCGATCATTCGCATAAAATTACACTGAACTCAACCCTAGTGCCTGAGCTTTTCTTTTTTGTGCTCACGCATGAATTAGCACATCTCCTTGCTTTTCACCAGCATGGATTCCGAATTGCGCCGCACGGTCGCGAATGGAAAATGGTGTTCCGCAAGATGATTTTAGAAAGTCTGGATGTCTACCATCCCGATTTACAACCGCTATTGATTCGTTTTTCAAACTCTCCTAAGGCCAATTTTATGGCAAGCGAAGACTTGGTTCGGTACTTTTATGGCGGAAAGAACAATGAACATCAAACTTTTGTGGAAAATCTCGCGCAAGGTGAGGTGTTTGTCTACCGAAAGAAAACCTACGAATACCAAAAGAAGCTAAAAAAAAACTATCTTTGTAAGGAACTCAACAGCGGAAAAACCTACCTTTTTAAGGCATTGGTGCAAGTTGAAAAACAGAGACTGTATGAAGACGAGTAACAACTATTGTGTGATTATGGCAGGTGGCATCGGAAGTAGATTCTGGCCATTGAGTACTCAAAAATTTCCAAAACAATTTCAAGACATTTTAGGAACGGGCAGAACGATGATACAGCAAACGTATCAAAGAATTTCGGACACGATACCTAATGAAAATATCTTCGTAATCACCAACAAAGAATATACGGATTTGTGTCGCACGCAGCTGCCGCTTGTTCCTGCAGAAAATATTGTGGGTGAACCGATGATGAAAAACACGGCGGCATGTAACCTGTATATGATTAATAAGATTGCTTCCATTAATCCAGAGGCCAACATCATTGTCTTACCGGCAGATCATCTTATCCTTAACGAAAAACGATTTACGGAAAAAATTGAACTCGCGTTAGAACTGGCTAATGCCCACGATTATCTTGTTACCTTAGGAATAACACCAACACGGCCTGACACCGGCTATGGATACATCCAATATCTGCCTACAAAAAAAGCAGATTATTACAAGGTAAAAACGTTCACAGAAAAACCAAATTTAGAGATCGCAAAAACCTTCTTGGAAAGTGGCGACTTTTTGTGGAATGCCGGAATATTTATTTGGAACGCCAAAAGCATTCTGAAATGTTTCAACAAATATCTGACAGACATGGTTCAGCAATTCAATTCGTGCGAATACAATTCAAATCGCGAAGAAGAATGCATTGAGCTAATCTACCCAAAACTTTCTAAAATATCCATCGACAACGGCATTATGGAGAAAGCCGACAATGTATATGTAATTCCCGCCGATCTCGGGTGGAGTGACCTAGGAACGTGGACGTCCGTTTATGATAATGCAGAAAAAAACGAGCTCAATAATGCCATTAATTCTAAAAATATTCTTTCTTATAATAGTACGGGAAACATCGTTTTAATAAAAAATAAAAACAAAGCTGCTGTCGTTGATGGGTTGGAGAATTACATTATTGTCGATACCGATAAAGCACTTTTAATTTGCCCTCGCGACAACGATCAGATGATTAAACAATATGTAAGTGATTTACGTAACATAAAACGTGGCGAACGCTTTATGTAAATTCTAATAAAATAGAGACATGAAAAAATCTGCTTTCGCGAGCAGATTTTTTTTATCTTTAAAATAAAAACATGTTGGTAAAAGTCTACGGAAGTGCAACTTATGGAGTAAGCGCCCAAACCATCACCATCGAGGTCAACGTAGACCAAGGTGTGGGATACCATTTGGTAGGCTTGCCCGATAATGCAATAAAGGAAAGTAGTTACCGAATTTCGGCGGCACTTAAAAATAATGGATACAAACTTCCAGGAAAAAAAATCACCATCAATATGGCTCCTGCCGATATGCGTAAAGAAGGTTCCGCCTACGATCTGCCTATCGCTATTGGCATT
>JAYRQH010000121.1:0-3009 GCA_041910715.1 Bergeyella sp. | reverse complement strand
CGAGCGAAGCGAGCGTCAAAACGGAAAGTGAGAGCAATGTCATGCTGAGCTTGTCGAAGCATCTCAAAAAATATTTCTCGAAAAGAGCAATAAAAAAAGAATAGTATTAGAGCCAAGAAACTAACTTCTAATCTCTAATTTCTAACCTCTAAACAAAAAAAATGGAAGAACAAAATACAGACATCTGGTGGCTCAATGAAGAGTCTGAGCAAATGCTTAACAGAGGATATTTACTGAAAGGTGAAACCGTAGAAGGTGCGATCGATAGAATTACCTCTGCTGCCGCAAAAAGATTATACAAACCCGAACTTCAGCCTGCTTTCAAAGAAATGATTGTAAAAGGTTGGATCTCATTCTCATCACCCGTTTGGGCGAATATGGGAACACAGAGAGGTCTTCCAATCTCGTGTTTCAACGTTCACATTCCAGACAGTATAGAAGGGATTACCCACAAAATGGGCGAAGTGATTATGCAAACCAAAATTGGGGGCGGAACTTCAGGCTATTTTGGAGAATTGAGAAACAGAGGAACAGCCGTTACCGACAACGGAAAATCATCAGGAGCAGTATCGTTTATGAAGCTTTTCGACACGTCCATGGATGTGGTTTCACAAGGTGGCGTTCGTAGAGGTGCTTTTGCAGCGTACCTGGATATTGATCACGGTGATATTGAAGAGTTTTTATCCATCAAAGATATCGGAAGTCCAATCCAGAACCTGTTTACGGGAGTTTGTGTTCCAGATTATTGGATGCAAGACATGATTGATGGCGATATGGAAAAACGTAAAGTTTGGGCTCGCGTTTTAGAAAGCCGTCAGCAGAAAGGGTTACCGTATATTTTCTTCACCGATAATGTGAATAGAAATAAGCCTCAGGTATATAAAGATCACGGACTTACCGTTAATGCGAGTAATCTGTGTTCTGAAATTATGTTGCCGTCAACGAGAGAGGAATCGTTTATTTGCTGTCTTTCTTCAATGAATTTAGAATTATTTGATGAATGGAAAGACACCAATGCTGTGAAATTAGCGGTGTATTTCTTAGATGCGGTTCTTTCTGAATTTATCGAAAAAACAGAAGGTAATTACTATCTACAAGGTGCCCGAAACTTTGCAATTCGTCACAGAGCTTTAGGTTTGGGGGCATTAGGATATCATTCGTACTTACAGAAAAACATGATTCCGTTTGAGAGTTTCCAAGCTACGCAGTTTAATGCACGAGCTTTCAGACATATTAAAGAACAGGCAGAACAGGCTTCTAAAGAATTAGCAAACATCTATGGCGAGCCCGAAATGTTGAAAGGCTACGGATTACGCAACACAACGCTAATGGCGATTGCTCCTACCACTTCAAGTTCGGCAATTTTAGGTCAGACTTCCCCTGGTATTGAGCCTTTTGCTTCCAACTACTACAAAGCAGGTTTAGCGAAAGGAAACTTCATGCGTAAGAACAAATATTTAGCAAAATTACTGCAGGAAAAAGGGCTTGACAACGAAGAAACTTGGCGTACCATCATGCTGAATCACGGTTCTGTACAACACATGGCAGAACTTACAGAAGATGAGAAAGCGGTGTTCAAAACCTTTAGAGAAATTTCTCCAATGGAAATTATTTCGCAAGCGGCACAGAGACAGCAATACATTGATCAGGCACAGTCGTTGAATCTTCAAATTCCATCAACAATGCCCGTAAAAGATGTGAATTATTTATACATCGAAGCTTGGAAAAAAGGCGTAAAAACATTGTATTATCAAAGAAGTTCGTCAGTTTCCAAAGAACTTATGGTAAACTTTGTAAGCTGCTCTTCGTGTGAAGCTTAAGAAATGTTTATAAAAATAAAAAACCGCAGAACTTCTGCGGTTTTTTTATTTTTCTGTTATAATGTAAAACTAAAATTATCCAACAAAACTTCCCCATAATTTTCATAATTTTATGCAATTAATCGGATGTCTGACATCTAATTTCTAACCTCTAACTTCTACAATAATGAAATTCGGACAAGTTGAAGATCCTTCACAAATAGATTTTACGCTCCCAAAAGACCATCCGCGCACTAAAGAAATTTTAGCCGAAAATAAAGATGACTTACACGATATTTGCATTGGCTGTGCCAAGTGGAATAAAACCGACCTTAAAGGTTTTTATCCCAAAGGAACAAAAGATGAACTCACGTACTACGCCACGCAGTTCAATTCCATTGAGCTGAATGCCACGTTTTACGGAATGCCTTCTGAGGAGCAAGTTCAAACATGGAAAGATAAAACGCCTAAAGATTTTAAATTTTTTCCGAAAATAACCAATACCGTTTCGCATTTCCGCAGGTTGTTGAATATTACGGATGTGGTTACCCAATTTGCAACCGCCGTTCTTAATTTCGATGAAAAGTTAGGAATGGTTTTCTTGCAGCTTCACGATAACTTCAAACCAAAAGACTACGACCGTCTGGAAAAATTTGTGAACGAATGGCCACGGGAAGTTCCTTTAGCTATTGAGCTTCGAAATAATGAATGGTTTTCTGACGAAGAAATTTTCAACAAAACCTGTGAACTCTTTGAAAAGAATTCAATTACCAATATTATCGTAGATACCGCGGGAAGAAGAGATATGCTGCACATGAGATTAACCACGCCAGTTGCCTTCATACGTTATGTTGGTGCCAATGCCGAGTCCGACTATCAAAGGCTGGATGATTGGTTGCAGCGTTTGACAGAATGGAAAAAAGAGGGCATTAAAGATATTTACTTTTTCGTGCATCAAAACATTGAAAAAGCTTCACCTTTACTTTCTGCCCATCTAATCGAAGAAATGAATGAAAAATGGGGAACGAAAATTCATATTCCCGTGATGGCAGAAGCAAAAACGTTATTTTAGTATGTTTAGCAAAAAAAAGCTTGAGTCGGCATCTTTCGATGCCGACTCAAGCTTTTTAGAATATTTTGAACGCAATTACGCTAAGAATTTAATCTCTTTATCTTTAAAATCATTCTTATTTACCAGTTTATTAATGGT
>JAYRQH010000120.1:0-11127 GCA_041910715.1 Bergeyella sp. | reverse complement strand
TGGCAGTTTCGTGTTTTGTAGTGGTTGAACTGAAAAACAAAAATAGAGAAAGCCTTTAAGATTTGAAAGGCTGAAAATGTAAAAGTCTGAGTTAAGGCTCTAAAAGTTTTCCACATTGACACAGAAGTCGCTAAGAGCAGCACTTTGTCAGGATTCAATTCAGTTTCATCAATTTTGGACACCAATAAAATTAAACAAACAATTATAAATATTTAATTATTAAATATTTAAAACTAAACAATAAAGACAAAACTTTATAATTTTGTCTTAGAAACTTTCCAAACATATTTTAGTAAACAGCATCATTTTAATGCTTCCATAAAGAATATCTGAATACATCACATTCGTCACAACATCACAGAAAAGCATTTCAAGAAATTAACAATCATTTCCTTAGACATACTGTAACAAATAAAAAAAAATAACTACCTATTTGATAGAATTGCTAAAACAAACGGCCATGTTATTCATAAAGGATCTGAACAAATCATACGACACGGGAAAGAGCCAACTTCACGTTCTTAAAGGCATTGACCTTGATATCGCTGAAGGTGAGTTTGTCTCCATCATGGGTTCTTCAGGGTCGGGAAAATCAACACTGTTAAATATTATCGGAATCTTAGACGAAAAAGATTCAGGAATATATGAATTGGACGGTATTCCTATTGAACATCTTAATGAAGTAAAGGCAGCAGAATATCGAAGTAAATTTCTGGGTTTTGTTTTTCAATCTTTCAATCTGATTGGTTACAAAACTGCGTTAGAAAACGTAGCATTACCACTCTACTACCAGAATATCGGCAGAAAGGAACGGAATATAAAAGCTATGGAATATTTGGAAAAAGTAGGATTAGGACCATGGGCAAATCACCTTCCGAATGAACTTTCGGGTGGTCAGAAACAACGGGTTGCCATTGCTCGAGCATTGATAACCAATCCAAAAATTATTTTGGCCGATGAGCCTACGGGAGCTCTAGATTCCAAAACAACGCATGATATTATGAAGTTGTTGCAAGAAATTAATAACGAAGGAAAAACCATCATAGTCGTTACCCACGAACCCGATGTTGCGGCGCAAACCAAAAGAAATGTCGTGCTGAAAGATGGTATTATCGAAAGTGATGAATTTATCACCCAACACATCTTAAGTGACTATGTAACGCAGTAAAAACTAAAATAGAAACTCCACGAATTTAGATTATGTTTGATATAGACCGTTGGCAAGAAATATTCAGTTCGATACGCTCCAATGTTTTGCGTACGGTACTTTCTGGCTTTACCGTGGCGTTAGGTCTTTTTATTTTTATTGTTCTTTTTGGCTTCGGAAACGGACTTAAAAATGCGTTTACCCAAGGATTTACGCGAGATGCTCAAAATTTAATTCAGATTTCCACGGGAAATACCAGCGTTGCCTATGGCGGGTTGCAATCAGGAAGAGACGTATCACTTAATAACACAGACTACGATCAACTTGTTAATGAAGACACCAAAAAAGTAGAATATTCCACACCGCGATATTCCTCAAACTGGATGGTAAAATACGGTCGTGAAAGTGGTAACTATCAAATCAACGGCGCCAATCCCGAAGAAAAATACATCGAAAACAGAAAACTTTTAGAAGGAAGATACCTTACCCCTATTGATATCGAGCAAAAACGAAACGTTGCCGTCATTGGAAGGATGGTTCAGCGCGATTTAATAAAAGACGGAAGTCCGATCGGCAAGGAACTGGACATCAATGGATCTATTTTTAAAGTAGTGGGTGTTTTTTCGGATGATGGTGGCGACTGGGATGAAAGGCACATTTCGGTACCGATCAGTACACTTCAGCAAATGAAAAAAGGGGCAGATTCGCTTTCCACGATCTATATCGCCTACAACCCGGAAATGACACCTGAACAAGCGATGAAATACGGTGACGATTTGAAAGATAAACTGAAGGCCCGAAAAAAGGTTTCCCCTGATGACGAAGACGCTGTTCACGTATGGAATAATGCTCGTAACCAAGGTGAAAGTGTTGCTTTTCTCGCGGTTATCGCCGCTATCGTTGGTTTTATCGGTATGGGAACGCTTTTAGCGGGAATCATCGGTATTTCCAATATCATGGTATATATCGTAAAAGAGCGAACACAAGAAATTGGCGTGCGAAAAGCGATCGGAGCCAAACCCGGAAGCATTATTGCGCTAATTATGCAGGAAAGTATTGTGATAACCGTAGTTTCTGGACTCATTGGAGTTCTTTTCGGTATCATCACACTGAACCTCATTGGTAATAATCTGGAAGACTATTTTATTAAGGATCCTAGTGTCGGCTGGGGCCTTATCCTGGTTGCATTTTTATGTCTTATTTTCTCTGGTTTGCTGGCGGGATTTGTGCCGGCTTATCGAGCTGCAAAAATAAAACCGATAGAAGCCTTACGAGCCGAATAAAAAATTTAAATTCAACTGTATTTGAACTAAGTCATGAACATTCTATTCAAACAAGATACCTGGCAAGAAATCTATTATTCATTACGGAATAATAAGCTTCGTACCTTTCTTACCATGATTGGTGTAGGTTGGGGAATGTTTTTGTACGTTGCCCTGCTTGGCGCTGCCAAGGGAATGGAAAATGGTTTCGACAAACTCTTTTCGGGCTTTGCCACCAACTCCATTTTTCTATGGGCACAAAATACAACCATTCCTTTTGATGGCTTTCCGAAAGGTCGCGAAATGGAAATTCGATTACCTGATATTGACTATTTGCAGAATAAAATTCCGGAAATAGATTACATTTCACCTCAAAACTCTCGAGGCAGCTTCGGCTCTCCTGGTGAGTCCATGAACCGAAATAACAAGACCGCCATCTATACTCTTAATGGTGATTATCCAATTGGAAATAAGATTTCAGAAAAACGACTACTCTACGGACGCTACCTTAATGATGCCGATGTGTCTGGAAACAAAAATGTCGTGGTGATTGGTGAAGAGGTATATAAAAATTTCTTTGATGCTAAAAAGAATGAAAATCCAATTGGAAAATCGATCAATATCAAAGGGATTTTCTTCAACGTGATCGGCGTATTTTCTGTGAAAGGTAATGGTGGTATGAATAACGACCGCTCGGTGTACATTCCGCTTTCCACCTTCACTAAGATGTTTAATGATGGAGACCGTGTAGGCTACTTTGCTATTGTATCCAAACCTGATGCTGACGTTTCTATTGTAGAAGATGAAGTAAAACAAGCATTAAAGCAGAAATACCACGCTTCACCAGACGATACCAATGCCTACGGAAGTTTTAATCTCGGTAAAGAATTTAAAAAACTCACTGGTTTTCTCGATGGTATGCAACTTCTTACAATTGTTGTGGGATCGTTAACCATTATTGCGGGAGTAATCGCCATTTCCAACATCTTGCTGATTACCGTAAAAGAGCGGACTAAAGAAATCGGAATTCGGCGTGCATTGGGTGCCAAACCGGCGGAAGTTCGCAATCAGATTTTGCTTGAGAGTGTCGTAATTACCCTTTCATCAGGATTACTCGGATTTTTGTTCGGAATGATACTACTCATCATACTTAATGCGGCGTTTGCCAACCAAGATGAGTTTCCTTTTTATAACCCAACCGTCAATTACGGAAATGTTTTTGGCGCTATGGCCATTATGGTATTTTTAGGCTTGGTAATCGGGATGATTCCTGCGCAGCGTGCCGTGCGAATTCGTCCTATCGAAGCATTACGTACTGATTAACAAAAAGAACTAAATAAACTAGATTATATGAAAAAGAAGTCCCCTTTGAAGAAGATTATGTACATCGTTCTCGGCATTATAGCCGCTGTGGCTTTGATTTGGGTGATTAGCTATATGGTGAAATCCAATAGTACGGAAAGTAAGGAGTTTCTCACTCGACAACCCGTGGTGAAAGACATGGAGGATAAAGTGATGGCTACAGGAAAAATTGTCCCACGCGAGGAAATTGAAATTAAACCCAACATGCCAGGTATCATCGAAAAAATCATGGTAAAAGAGGGTGATAAGGTGGTTGCCGGACAACTCATTGCCACTTTACGAATTGTTCCTAACGTTGCGGAAGTAAACAATGCGCAACAACAGGTAGCCAATGCCAATTTGCAAATAAGCAACGCGCGATCTAACCTAGCTAACCAACAACAGCAGTTTGCTATGCAGCAAAGACTGTTCAATCAAGGAGTGATTTCCAAGCAGGAATTTTTAACGGCGCAGCAATCGCTGTATAGCATGCAACAGTCTGTGAAGAACGCTCAACAGCAATTAGCAACCGCTCAAAAAAGTTTGCAAATCGCCAGAACAGGTGTCACCCCAGAGCTGCAAAGTATGGCAACCACACAGATTAGGTCTAAAGCGACAGGAACCATTCTAGAAGTTCCCGTAAAAGCAGGAAGCCAAGTAATTGAAGCCAACTCCTTTAATGCAGGAACGACAATTGCTTCTGTTGCCGATTTAAATTCACTCATTTTCGAAGGTAAGATTGACGAAGCTCAAGCTGGAAAAATTAAGGAAGGAATGGCTATGAATATTGTTATTGGTGCACTTCAAAATAAAAATTTCCCTGGAAAGGTAACCATGATTGCTCCCAAAGGAACGGACGAAAACGGAACGATCAAATTCCCCATCGAAGGCGATGTGATGAACCCCAATAATGAATACATTCGTGCTGGATTTTCGGCTAACGGAGAAATTGTCCTGAGCTCACAGAAAAATGCGCTTTTACTTGATGAATCATTGATTCAGTACGAAAAACAAGGCGGAAAAGACAAACCTTTTGTGGATGTGAAACAAAAAGACGGAAGTTTCAAAAAAGTATATGTGAAATTGGGTGCTAGTGACGGAATCAACGTCCAAATACTTTCAGGGCTTGATAAAAATGCCGATGTTAAGGTTTGGAATCCTTCGGATAAAGACAAAAAAGAGCTCAAAGAGAAAAAGTAATCGAGCAATAAGTAAAATAAAAGGAGATCTTACTGATCTCCTTTATCTTTTGTAGCTAACCAACCTATATTTAAAAATAAGAGAAGTAAGACTAAAGTAACGCGTACCGCAGTACGTAGATCTTTACTTCGATAATCGTCGATATGCAATTTGGCAATTTCGGAAAGCTGCTCGCTTTCAACGGTATAATTATTTACGTTGACAATTTGATCCATGTTTTTATTCGGTACAAACTGAGCCGAAAAATAGGATAAGTTTTTACCTAAGTAGCCCACAACCCAATACTCATTCGAGTTGGTCATCTTCAAATAATTAATGCGGTAATGGTCGGTACGTATCTTTCCTAAGTGTTCGGTATGATACACCTTTTCTCCTTCTTTCTTCTCCACCGTTATGATGTAAAAATCCAAAGGTTGCGGTAGTTCGTTAATCAACTGCAAGCCAATGGCGTTCTTCATAAACTTATCCAAACTCTTTTCAATAAACCAATAGGTAAAAAACGCAATTCCTAAAAGTACAGCAAGGATACGAAATGAATAAATCATACGTTTTAGCGGACCCTTTTTATATAAAGAAAGGATGAGAGCGAGACTTAAAAGAATGAGTAGAATAAATAAAATAAACCCCATAGACACCGCAAATATACTTATAATCTTGCAATCAAACTTCTACATTCCATTCTTTATGAAATTGCTCCAGAAAACCAAGCATATATTGGTGGCGCTCTGCGGCCAACTTCTTTCCTGTTTCGGTATTCATTAAATCTTTCAGCAGGAGTAACTTTTCATGAAAATGATTAATGGTGGTTCCGTTGGATTTTTTATACTCTTCCTTGCTCATATTCAATTTTGGGGCAATCTCTGGATCATACATCGCATTGTTTTTAAATCCTCCAAAGTTGAAAGTTCGCGCAATACCAATGGCACCAATAGCATCAAGACGATCGGCATCCTGTACAATTTGAAGTTCTAAACTTGGGTTTGCTGGTGCTTCACCTCTATTTTTGAAAGAAATATTTTGGATAATATAAAGAACTTGTTCAATCGTGCTTTCATCTGCATTAATCTCCGTTAAAAAACGCTTAGACATTTCTAAAGCCAACGTTTCGTTCCCATTATGAAACTTAGGATCTGCAATATCGTGTAATAAGGCAGCTAATGCCACTACTTCTTCATTAGCATTCTCGCTTTTGGAAATATGTTCGGCGAGCTTCCAAACACGCTCAATATGATACCAATCGTGGCCAGCCTCTGCACCCTGAAGTTCTTTTTTTACAAAATCTACGGTCTTCTCTATGATGTCTTCCATTCTATTTTATTTAAAATAATATTCCACAATTTTTTATTATACTTACGAAAGAAATTAACATGTCCAATTGTATTCACCTCGGACTCCGATACCAGCACTGTTCGATATGTGGGCTTCATAATTGGATAGGTTTCTTCCAACAAAGCGTATACGCCTTTCTCCGTTACCCAAGCATCATCTTCCATTGATAAAACGAATACTTTTTGATCAAGTTCTTTTGAAATATCCAAGGTTTGCTCCAACAAACGATTGGTCGATTTTCTATTCAGAATCAAAGTTCGCCAGTCGAAAGCACTTCCTTTGGGCAAACTTTCACCTAGACCAAACCGATGGGCAGGAAAATAACCAAATACGTGAGTAGATACGGGCTGCAACAATCCAAAACCTACATACGCTTCTACACGTGTTTTCCAAGTCAAATTAGATACGTGCGCTTTCTGAGTCGCTACAAAAATAAATTCTTCGAAAAGGCGCGAATGGGCATTCATCCCCAATATCAAGGCGCCCAGTGAGTGCCCCAAGTAATACAGGTGCATTCCCTTAAAGTGATTTTCCACATAAGTTGTCACCGCTTTAAAATCAACACTTCCCCAAAGACGCATACTGGCATCAAAGCCTTTCATTTTTTTTGGTTTTGATAGACCAATACCTCGGTAATCATAGGTTAAAACTGTAAAACCATGCTCGGCCATAAATTGAGCAAAACCAAAATAAACGTGTTGCTTAACCCCGGTTGCTCCGCCAATCAGTAAAAAACAGTGGTTGGATTGCTGAGGTTCAAATACCGTAGCATGAAGAGCGTAGTGATCTTCTGTATTTATAATAATTGATTGCATGCATTAAAATATCCAATCAAATGTATCTAAAATCTAAATTCGGCAACCGAAAATTGAAATTCGGAACATACCATTTCTCTATTGAAAATCCTTAAGAAAGGGTAAACCCTTTTGGGATCCGCGTACTTTAGCAACCTGAAGCGATACTTCATTTCCAAATTTTACACACTCATCGATCGCGTTACCGTGGCAATAGGCAATAGAAAAACCTGATGTAAAAGCATCTCCCATACCCATTTTATTTGCAAATTCAACATCATCATTTCGGTAGTAACGCATCTCACTACCATTAAAATACGTGGTTGAATTGTTATCTCGTATGAATAATTTATTTGGAAACTTTTTAAGAAGTTCGTCTTTTTCTTGATTTTTGAAAAGGGTTTCCAATTCATTGCTTTTGGCCACAATAAAATCGGCATTTTCAATTAAATAATCAGGTAATTCCCGGGCGGGAGCCGCATAAAGCATCACTTTTTTCTGATAGTGCTTTGCACGCTCTACACTATACACTACAACATCCATGGGTATTTCAAGCTGAACCAAGACCATATCCGCGGTCGCAAACAGACGGTCCGCTTGCTGAATATGAGGCTTTTTTAAAAAATAGTTAGCAGCCGGAACTACCACGATGGCGTTTTCGCCATGCGAAGCCGTAACGTACGCTGAACCCGTAGATTCGGTTTCCGACTCGACTACAAAACCGACATTGACACCTTCATCAATTAGATTGCGCATTATTTGTTGCCCATGCGGATCCATCCCAACGCTTCCAATGAAATACACACTTGCACCCAGTCGAGCTGTTCCCACAGCCTGATTGGCTCCTTTACCACCAAAAAAGCTTTCGCATTTTTCAGCCATCACTGTATGTCCTTGATAGGGAAAATTTTCGGTATTAAGAACCAAATCAATGGAGGAACTTCCTACTACTAAAATCTTGGGTTGCTCGGTGGTAAATTTCATATATCAAATTCGCTTTAAACAAATATAGGATTGATAATCGACACGACAGCCGTTTATTCTGCCGAAATTTCAATAAATTCATTAATAATTTTCACAGGTTGGTGGTCTTTATCAAAACCTACATAGCTCGCATAAAAGCCTTCGCCGTAGCCTGTTTCAAAGGCAAAAAGATTGTCTGCTTTTTCTTCATTTGGCTTTAAGAATGCAAACTGGTCAATTGCTCCATTTGCATCAAAAAAATGTTCGTGAAAAAACTCTTCGTAAATGCCCATAAAATCACTTCCTTTTCTCCGATACAAATGCTGTTCCAGCCCATTGAGCTCTTGCTGAGCGCATTCATCCATCCACGCTCCCATTCCGCTTTCCACTGGATATCCGAAGATCTCACCTTCTCCAAGGTCATCAATATTTTGACCTTCGGTAGTTGCCAATTGCCACTCCACAACGGGTTGGTTGCTGAATTTGATTTCCACATACGCGATGCAATTGGTTTCCTTTTCTTTATGAATAGTAACTGGAAATTTACCTAAGGGAAATTGGATTCTGAACGGCTTCATGTCATGAGTGATCAGTGGATCGCAAGCGATTAGCTTACCACTGTTAATGAGAATATCTCCTACTTGAAAAGACTCAATAGCAGGATTCTCCACAAAGTCTTTGGTAAATAATTTTTTAATGGTCTCTGGGTATTGCATGGATGTAAATAAGGAATAAAGGTAAAAGAAAAAGACTAGAAAACAAATGTTCTATAGTCTTTTCCAATACCTATTTTGTAATGTATTTATTTATAGTGATTTTAGCTTATCTTCAAGAATAGCTATTTTATCTTCGGTATCTTTTTGCTTTTTGCGTTCAACATCAACGACATTAGCAGGCGCTCCACTAACAAATTTTTCGTTGGAAAGCTTTTTCTGAACCGAAATTAAAAATCCTTTCAAATACGAAAGTTCTTCTTCGGTCTTCTTTTTTTCTTCTTCCAAGTCCAAACTTTCGCTCAAAGGAATAGAAAATTCGGTTGATCCCACCAAGAAGGTAAAACTAGGTTTATCCGTTTTGGTGTCGAAATGAATAGTTTCTACGTTCGCTAATTTCGAGATTACGGCCTGATTTTCAAACGAAGTGGCGTTGGTATATACTTCCACAACTTCTCGAGGAGAAATCCCCTTACTTTGTCTGTAGTTTCGAATTCCAGAGATGATGTCCTTCGCTGAATCAAAATTTTCAATCGCTTTTTCATCAAAATCAGCAGACGGTAGTTGCTGTGTAATGATGAGTGCTTCTGCAGTATCTCGAGGAGCAATATGCTGCCATAATTCTTCTGTTAAAAATGGCATGAAAGGATGCAACAACTTCAGCAATTCTCCAAAATAATCCATCGTTTTCTGATAAACTTCCGTAGAAATCGCTTCGCCATAGTTGGGTTTAACTGCTTCCAAATACCACGAACAGAAATCGTCCCAAATCAGTTTATAGATCAGATGTAAGGCGTCTGAAATTCGGAATTTTTCAAATTGGTCATTGATCTCGGTAATGGTTTTGTTTAGTTGATTTCCAAACCATTCTATAGTTTGCTTTTCTACTTCAGTTGCAGCTTTTTCTTCCTGCTTCCATCCTTGCGTCAGTTTGAAGGCATTCCAAATTTTTGTTGCAAAGTTTCGACCTTGAAGCATTAAGTCTTCATCAAAGAGTAAATCATTTCCCGCAGCCGAACTTAACAAAATACCTACTCGAACACTATCAGCACCGTATTTTTCAATTAATTCTAAAGGGTCTGGAGAGTTTCCTAGGGATTTAGACATTTTGCGTCGTTGCTTATCCCGAACAATTCCCGTGAAATACACATTTTTAAAAGGCACTTCACCTCGAAACTCCAAGCCCGCCATAACCATTCTGGCTACCCAGAAGAAAATAATATCAGGACCCGTAACCAAATCGGATGTCGGATAATAGTAGGAAATATCCTTGTTTTCAGGATCAATCATCCCATCAAAAACTGAAATTGGCCATAACCACGACGAGAACCAAGTATCTAGAGCATCTTCGTCCTGACGAAGATCCGATTGTTGCAAATTCGGATTCTGCGATTTTTCGCGTGCTAATGATAGTGCATCAGCAACCGTTTCGGCCACTACGAAATCATTTTCCCCAGATCCGTAATAGTAGGCAGGTATTTGCTGCCCCCACCAAAGCTGTCGGGAAATATTCCAATCGCGGATGTTTTCCATCCAGTGTTTGTACGTATTCTTGAATTTTTCAGGGTGAAATTTGACTTCATCATTCATCACCACCTCCAGCGCTGGCTTCGCAATGTCTGCCATCTTTAAGAACCATTGCTGCGAAATCTTAGGCTCGATAACAGCGCCCGTACGTTCGGACGTTCCTACTTTATTTACGTAATCTTCTGACTTCAGTAAAAGATCTTTTTCTTCCAGTTCCTTTACAATCTGCTTACGAACATCAAAACGGTTTTGTCCAGAATAGTGTAAGCCATGCTCGTTAAGATTCGCATCATCATCCATCGAATCAATCATCGGTAGCTGATGTCTCTGTCCAATTTCGTAGTCATTCGTATCGTGAGCAGGTGTTATTTTTAAGGCTCCGGTTCCGAACTCAATATCCACATAATCATCCTCAATAATAGGAATAGCGCGGTTTGCAATTGGCACGATTACTTTTTTACCTTTAAGATGGGTGTATCGATCATCATTCGGGTTTACACACACAGCCGTATCTCCAAAAATGGTTTCAGGACGTGTGGTTGCAACCGTTAAAAAGTCTTCACTACCTTCAATCTGATATTTTAGATAGTATAATTTGCCATTTTGCTCTTTAAAGATCACTTCCTCATCCGAAATGTTGGTTTTGGCCTCAGGATCCCAATTGACCATGCGATATCCTCGATAAATTAATCCTTTGTTATACAAATCAACAAAGCTTTTGATTACTTGTTGCGATAGTTTATCTTCTAAAGTAAAACGGGTCCGATCCCAATCACATGAACAACCCAATTTTTTCAACTGCTCTAGAATAGTACCGCCATATTGGTTTGTCCAGTCCCAAGCGTGTTTCA
>JAYRQH010000119.1:0-7902 GCA_041910715.1 Bergeyella sp. | reverse complement strand
TGCTATGATTGATGTTGAGAAAGAGGAGATTCAGCATTTCTTTCCCGAAATTTTTCAAATGGGTAGAAATTGCAAATACCATAATTGTTTGCATATTAATGAGCCTAAATGTGCTGTCGTTGATGCGGTAGAAAACGATGAAATCCAAGAAAGTCGCTATCTCAATTATATAAAATTAATGGAAGAAGCAGAAGAGATGAATGCGAGATAAATAGAGATTAAAAGGCTGATTGAATGATATCAGTCTTTTTTTATTTACAAAAGATTCCAAATAAAAACCCAGCCGAAGCTGGGTAAAAACTAATAACCATGAAAACTCAAATTAAACATGAGAATCAACTACTAAATAGCAAGTAATATGCCAAAAAAATTGACTCCTACATGTGCGAATTTCCGTAGCAAATTTACAAACTATTTCTTAATTTTGCACCACAATAAAATATAAAGATTATGGCAGGAAACATCACCTTTACGATGATTAAACCAGATGCGGTTGAAGATAAGCATATTGGAGCAATTCTAGGTAAGATTACAGAGGCTGGATTTAACATTAAAGCTCTAAAATTAACTCAACTTACAGTTGCAGATGCAAAGAAATTTTATGAAGTTCACGCAGAGAGACCATTCTACGGAGAGTTGGTAGAATTTATGAGTAGAGGACCTATCGTTGCAGCGGTGCTTGAAAAAGACAATGCAGTTGAAGATTTCAGAACATTGATTGGAGCAACGAATCCTGAGAATGCTGCTGAAGGAACAATCCGTAAAATGTTTGCGCGTAGCGTAGGAGAAAATGCAGTTCACGGATCAGATTCTGATGAGAATGCATTAATCGAGGCATCTTTTCATTTCGCAGGAAAAGAGATTTTCTAATAAAGCGATTGTAAAAATAAAAAGTTCGGAGAAAATCCGAACTTTTTTATTCGATGTATTTAGAATAGTTTAGATTTTAAGCAATTCAATCATGCTTTCTGGATTCTCAGCGGAAAATACCGCGTTTCCGGCAACCAAAACATCTGCCCCTGCACTAAATAACTTGGATGCATTTTCCAAATTCACACCTCCATCCACTTGAATTAGTGCGGTAGAATTGTTCGCCAAAATTAAATCTTTGGTTTCGTTAATTTTTTTGTAGGTGTTTTCAATAAATTTTTGACCACCAAAGCCCGGATTAACACTCATAAGCAAGACCAAATCAACATCTGCGATAATATCTTCCAACATCAAAACGGGAGTAGCGGGATTAAGAACTACACCTGCTTTAGCCCCTTTTTTCTGAATTTGGTCAATGGTTCGATGAAGATGTATACATGCTTCGTAATGTACGGATACCAAATCGGCACCTGCATCAATGAATTCTTCAACATACTTTTCTGGTTCAACAATCATCAAGTGCACATCGACAAACTTTTTAGCGTGCTTTTGTACGGTTTTCATCACAGGAAATCCGAAAGAAATATTGGGTACAAATCTTCCGTCCATCACATCTACGTGAAGCCAGTCTGCTTGCGAGCGATTTAACATTTCGATATCCCGTTCCAAATTGCCAAAATCGGCTGATAATAGAGAAGGTGCGATCAGTTTTGTTTTCATTTTTACTTTTAATTAGATAGGTATTCGATTTTTAATGGTACTTTAGTTTCATCGTTGGTTTAATTTTTAGCAAACTTTCATAGATAAGTTTGATCACGTGGTTTACGTCGTCCTTAGAAACCATTTCTACCGTGGTATGCATATAGCGTAATGGCAGTGAAATCAATGCACTCGGAACGCCCCCATTAGAATGGGCAAAGGCATCGGTATCGGTTCCGGTCGCTCGACTTGCTGCTGCTCGCTGAAATGGAATTTTCTTTGCTTGGGCAGAAGTAATAATGAGGTCTCGAATGGTGTGATGTACACTCGGTGCAAAGAAGACAACGGGTCCGTCCCCGCATTTTACCTCGCCTTCTTTCTTTTTATCAATCATCGGTGTGGTCGTATCGTGGGTAACATCGGTAACGATCGCAATATTTGGTTTAATCGTATCGGCAATCATATCTGCGCCGTACAGGCCAACCTCCTCCTGAACAGAATTTGTAATATACAGTCCAAAAGGTAGTTTTTTCTTGTTTTCTTTCAACATGCGGGCCACTTCGGCAATCATATAACCTCCGATACGGTTATCGAGGGCTCTGCACACATAATACCGATCATTCAGTTCAAAA
Organism: Bergeyella sp.; assembly: GCA_041910715.1. Lineage (GTDB taxonomy): Bacteria > Bacteroidota > Bacteroidia > Flavobacteriales > Weeksellaceae > JAFAFC01. Next base: position 5,701 of record JAYRQH010000119.1, on the reverse strand, counting down.
AACTCATCAGGATACGTGATCATACACCCTACATAAATTCCTAAATCTTCGACTTCTTTTTTACTTGTTGCGCCACAATCGACAAATATATTTTCGATTTTTGGAACCGGCTCATTCTGATTGGTTCTTGTATGAATTGCGGGCCAACCAAATACACCTTTTACACTACCTTTTTCACCATGAATAGTTACAATTTTGGACGGAGCTATCGTTTGATCGGAACCACCATTTCGGATTACATAAATAAGCCCATCGTCGGTAATATAGTTAACATACCATGAAATTTCGTCGGCATGAGCTTCAATAACTACTTTAAAATCGGCTTCGGGATTGATAATGCCATAACAAGTTCCGTAGTGATCTACTTCGATTGCATCAACATAGGGACGAATGTAATCCATCCATACTTTTTGGCCGTTATGCTCGTATCCTGTTGGCGATGATGTGTTTAGATAATTTTTGAGAAATCTTTCAGAATTTTTAGTTGGTTTCATAGAAAAGGAATGATTTTTGCGGTTTGAGAACCAAAATAACGAAGGTAAAAGTAATGAATTTTAATAAATATTTTTTCATCATTTTCATCACTACTTCATGCCTCGTAAGTGCGCAGACGGAAAAAGAAGATTTTAAGACACTTAGTCAATATCCAGCCGATAAAATCAAAGTAGATGAATATGGAAATAGATACTATTATGATGCAGCGCAGAAAGCGAAAATCTACGAGATTAATGGAGAAACGGTGGTTGTTTTGGATGAGTTGATTTTAACAAGTAAACCTGATTTTAATAACCAGCTTGATCGTAATTATTATTTCTTTCTCAATAAAAAACTTAATCGTGTTTATCCACTATTTTTAACGGCTTTACAGCAATATCGGGATCTACAAGTGGAGTTGGCTTCAATGGATGGTAGTGAGAAAAGAAAGTTTGCAAAGCAAAAGCAAGCAGAACTAGCAACAGAATACGAAACGAAATTACGCGATTTAACAACTTCTGAAGGTCAGGTTTTTGCGAAGTTGATGAATCGGGCTACGGGTAAGACTGTGTTCGAAATTATTAAAGAACTTCGAGGTGGTTTCAGTGCGTTCTGGTGGAATGTGAAGGGCAATATTGCTGATGTGGAATTGAAAGAACCGTACGACCCGCACGAAAATAGGGTAGATGCTTTTGTTGAAAATCTTTTACAAAGCAACTGGAACTTAGGCTATCTTCAGCCGTATGATGGGTATCAGGATTTTAAAGTACGAAAATAATAAAGAACTACAAGAATTGATCTTGTAGTTTTTTGTATACAACTTGGTCTACGGGTAGTTCAAACGGATTTTCTGTATGTAGTGAGATCCACTCAACACGCTCAATACACGGATCAAGAATCAATAAATCGTCACTATTTTCAACTTCCATTAGATAATACACCGTTAAAAGCTGCTCATTTTCTCGAAATCGTGATTGGATAAATTCTTCTTGGGTGTAGAAATGCGTCGCAGAGGTCAGTTTTAAATTTAATTCCTCTTCCAATTCTCGGCCAAGGCACTCTAACGTTCCTTCACCAAATTCCAAACCACCACCAGGCAATTTAGTTAGGTATTTTCCTGCATATTCCTCATGTAAAACCAAAACGGAATTGTCTTTTATACAGGCACCGTACACGCGTACATTGAAGCGGTCAATCATTGTTTTTGAGTTTTCAATAAGTACGAATGTAGTAAAATATACCGAATATTAGTTCTTCCAAGCGGTAATCATTTCGCGTTTCCCAGGAGGACCTGGAACTTTCTTCACATCAAAATCCAATTCCTGTAGGATGCGTCGGACACTACCTTTAGAAGAATAGGTTGTAAGTAATGCACCAGATTTCATTGTATTCGAAACCATGTCAAACAAAGGTTTTTCCCAAAGATCTGGCTGGACACGGGCTCCAAAGCAATCATAGTAGACCAAATCAATAGGAGGCAGATTTAATTTGGGTATTGAAAAAAAGTCGGTTTCGTATTTCGTGAGAAAGAAATTGGGAAGGAGTTCAACTTCTGAGCCCCAAGGAAGAGCATGCGCTTTATTAAAAATTTCGACAGCATCGGGAAAGTCGAATAGTTGGCTATACTCAAGATGTCTTAATTCCGATTCTAACACGGGATATTTCTCAATCGTGGACTACCGGATAATATGATTTTTGTCATGTATCTTTTTTTTCAAAAATTCATCAATTGTAACTAAAAGATTCAAACCTGTTCCAAAACCGAGTTCTAAAATATTGATTTCGTAATTATTTATCAATTTTAGTCCATTATCAATAAAAACATGTTTTGCTTCTTGCAAAGCGCCATGATGTGAGTGGTATCCTTCATTTAATTCGTTGATAAATAATGTTTTAGAACCATCTTGTGTCGCTCTGATCTCCCGTTCCATGCTGATTTTTTTCAAATTTAAATTAATTTTCTGAGTTAACGGAATTTATCATATATTTGTTTTATTCAATAAAATTTAAAAAAATGATAATTCAAAAGACCACCGATTCTCGTTTAGCAGGTTTTGATCCTCAAAATTTCTCATTTGGTAATACATTCATTGATCACATGGTGATTTGTGAATACGAAAATGGAAAGTGGGGAGATGTAAAAGTAGTTCCTTATGGACCGCTACCTTTTTCACCAGCAATGATGGGAGTAAACTACGGTCAGGCTTGTTTTGAAGGAATGAAAGCATATAAAGACCAAAATGATGATGTGTTTTTATTCCGTGTTCAGAAAAATTTTGAACGAATCAATAAGTCAGCAAAACGTCTTGCGATGCCTGAGGTAACGGAAGAGATGTTCGTTGAAGGTTTAAAGGCTTTAGTTGATATCGACCGAGGTTGGATCCCGCAAGGAGAAGGAATGTCATTATATATCAGACCCTTGATTTTTGCTACAGAAGAAGCTTTAAAAGCACGAATTTCAGAAAAATATATGTTTGCTATTGTGGCAACACCAGCAAAAACCTATTATACAGAACCTGTTGCCGTAAAAATTTCAGATTATTATTCTAGAGCAGCAAGTGGAGGTGTAGGATCGGCTAAGGCAGCGGGAAATTATGCAGCATCATTTTACCCAACTCAACTTGCAAATGAGGAAGGTTTCGACCAGATTATTTGGACAGATGATGCGACGCATACCAAGTTTGAGGAAAGTGGAACAATGAACGTTTTTGTACGCATAAACGATACCATCTACACACCTGAGACATCAGATAAAATTTTAGATGGAGTAACTAGAGATAGCTTCCTTCAGTTAGCGAAGAAACGAGGAATTGAAGTGGTAGTTGGTGATGTGAAGGTGGCTGATGTTTTGGCAGCTCATAAAGATGGAACTTTAAAAGAGGTTTGGGGTGTAGGAACGGCTGTGGTAACCAATACGTTTAAAGCATTGGGGTACAATGGTGATCGACTTGAGCTTCCCGTATTATCAGCAGAAGATAGCTATGCACTGACATTGAAGAAAGACTTAGTAGATATTCAGACAAACCAAAGTGAAGACCCATTTGGTTGGAGAGTTTTAGTAGATAAAAAATACTAGAAAGTAATCATAAAAAAGACAAATGCCGAAGCTTAAGCTCGGCATTTTTTGTTTGATAAGATTGATAATTATTCTTATTTTCGCATCTCGATGAGTAGAATCTATATACTTCTAATTCTGGCTATTTGCTTTTCCTGTAAAAAGCAGGAAGTTTTTGCCCCCATAGGGGGCGAAAAGAAGGTAACTGATTTGGATATTTCCAAGGAACGCAACAAAAACCGCAATGCTCAAGAACGAAAATTTATTGAGGATTGGATTGCAAAAAGCAATCAGAACTATTTTCCTACGATGGAAAATTATTGGTCATCGATTGATTTTTCTAAACGGACAATGCAAAATTCAGGGAAACTTCTTTACTACGAATATGATGTATATGATTTTAATAACGAAAAAATATATCCTGCGAAGAAGATAAAAGACGGTGTTTATCCAATCAAGGAACGTGAAGTATTAGCTATTGAAGATGCTTTGATGCATATGCAAAAAAATGAGGAAACCACACTTTTAGTTCCCTCGGTTCTTGCCTTTGGATCCAAGGGTGATGGTGATCGAATTCCAAATGATTTACCCGTCATTATCAAATTAAAATTAAATGATATTTATTAAAAATGATATTAAAACGAGTATTAACCGCGGCAGTCATTGGCTCATTAGTCAGCTGTACGCCAATTTATAAAAAAATGAATGTAGACAAAGAAACGTACGAAGGTTTAAAGGACGGCTTGTATGCTAATTTGCAAACTTCCAAAGGAAATATGTTGGTAAAGTTTGAAGACGAAAAAGCGCCTGTTACAGTAGCAAATTTCATTGGTTTAGCCGAAGGAAAAATCGAAAATAAAGCTAAGGGAAAAGGAGTGCCTTACTACGATGGGACGATCTTTCACAGAGTCATTAAAGATTTTATGATTCAGGGAGGTGATCCTAAAGGAACCGGAATGGGCGATCCTGGATATAAATTTGGTGATGAAAAAAATGAATTGAAGCATACCGGGAAAGGAATATTGTCGATGGCAAATTCTGGCCCAAATACGAATGGTTCACAGTTTTTCATTACTGAAGTTGCCACTCCTTGGTTGGATGGTCGACATACCATTTTCGGTAAAGTAGTTCAGGGTGAAGGTATTATCGATGTTATTGCGAATGTTGAAAAAGGGCCTTCTGATAAACCGAAAACAGATATTGTACTAGAAAAAGTATCAATTTTTTCAAAAGGAGATCAATACAAGCACTACGATGCAGCAAAAATCTTCAATGAAGGAAAAGATAAAATTGAGGAAAATAATAAGGCGTATCAAGCCAAGTTAGAAGCCGAAGCTGCTAAAAAATTAGAAGACCTTAAAGCTGGAATGCAAATAACCCCGTCAGGACTCATGTACAAAATCACAAAAAAGGGTACGGGTGAAAAACCAACTCCAGGTAATACTGTGAAAGTGCACTATGCTGGTAAACTTACCAACGGAACCGAATTTGACAGCTCGTTTAAAAGAGGGCAACCTTTGGAGTTTGGAGTAGGTATCGGACAAGTGATTAAAGGTTGGGATGAAGGTGTCTTGATGCTTAATGAAGGTGATGAGGCTACTTTTTTAATACCACCAGACTTGGGTTACGGAGCACGAGGAGCTGGCGGTGGCGTTATTCCGCCAAATGCGTGGTTAATCTTTGATGTTCAGTTGGTAGATGCTGGAAACAAATAACTGGGAAACAAACCAAAATAAAAAAGAGTAGATTTTTCTACTCTTTTTTATTTTAAATGGTCTTGGCAATATTACTTCCAATTTGTATCAATCATGTAGATAAGTTGAGTCATTGCCATGGCGCCAAGTAAAAGTTCTCTTTTGTTTACTTGCTCAAAAGTATCCAAAGCACTGTGATGCAAATCAAAATACCGTTGAGAATCTGGAACAAGACCTGCTAGAGGCACTTTCAATGCTTTTAATGGATTGATATCCACGCCGCCCCATGTATTTTCGAAATCGTGAAGTTGATACGGTTTGAAAAGTTCACGCCACGCCTGGATTTTTTTGCGCTCGACTTCGGGCATATCCAGTGAAAAACCACGTGGTGTAAAGCCACCTGCATCGCTTTCAATGGCGAATAAATGCTTTTCATCGGCAGCTTTTGCATAGTCTAAATACGAATTTCCGCCGCGTA
>JAYRQH010000118.1:0-1767 GCA_041910715.1 Bergeyella sp. | reverse complement strand
AGAGACGTAATGGGAATTGCACAAACCGGAACCGGTAAAACATTCGCCTACTTATTACCTATTTTAAAACAATGGAAATTCCAAAATAACGAATCGCCAAGAGTAGTTATTTTAGTTCCAACGCGTGAATTAGTAGTACAAGTAGCTGAAGAGGTAGAAAAACTAACCAAATACATGAGTGTGCGAACACTTGGTATATATGGTGGCGTTAACATCAACACGCAAAGAAAAGCACTAGCAGAAGGTGTCGATATTTTAGTTGGAACGCCAGGTCGTGTTATGGATTTAGCGCTTGACGGTGTTTTACGTTTTGATGCCTTGCAAAAATTAGTCATTGACGAATTTGATGAAATCTTAAACTTAGGTTTCCGTGCGCAATTGACTTCGATTTTAACCATGATGCGTGGTAAAAAACAAAACATCTTATTCTCGGCCACCATGACCGAAGAAGTCGATGAAATGTTAGATGAATATTTCGATTTTCCTGAAGAAGTTTCCTTGGCACCAAGCGGAACTCCGTTAGAACAAATCGAGCAAATTGTATATCAAGTTCCGAATTTCTTGACCAAATTGAACCTATTGAAACATTTGGTTCGTGAAACTGAAGGAATGGATCGTGTATTGATTTTCGTCAACAACAAACGTATCGTAGAATTAGTTTCCGAAACCTTGGAAAGCGAATTTCCTGAGCAATTTGGTGTCATTCACTCCAATAAATCGCAAAATTATCGTTTGAATACTATGGCAGCTTTTCAGGCGGGCGAATTAAGAGGTTTGGTTACTACTGATATCATGGCGCGTGGATTAGATATTTCTGATATTACTCACGTTATCAACTTACAATTTACCGAAGAACCAGAAAAATACATGCACCGTATCGGTAGAACCGGTCGTGCAGATAAAACGGGTGTTGCTATAAGTTTGATTTCCCCAAGCGAAGTTGAACCAAAAATTGAGGTAGAATTATTAATGAATACCGAAATCAAAGAACTTCCTATTCCTGAAGATTTAAAAATAGAAGAACGATATTTAGACTTTGAAAAGGAAAAGAAAAAAATGAAGTTCTTACTAAAAACCCCTAAAAAAGAAGGAGGCGATGCCTTCCATCAAAAGAAAGACAAAAACAAAAAAGTCAACCTAGGTGGTCCAGGAAAACGAACTCCAAGAAAAACCGAATCCAGAAACCGAGCAGTTGAGAGAAAACGTGCGGAGAAGAAAAAGAAAAGGTAATATTTCTTAAGAACTTAAAATTCCACTTCCGTCACTTCGAGTGATTTTAGGTTTTAAAAACGATAGTTTTTGAAATCTAAAATTGTATCGAGAACTATAGAAATGATTTAACACCACCATCACTTCGAGTGATTTTATAATCTAAAAGCCAAAGATTTTATAATCTAAAATTGTATCGAGAACTGAAGAAAGCATAAAAATCAACGTCACTTCGAGTGATTTTTGAAAGAAAAAATGCTAATTTTTGCTTTTAAAAATTGTATCGATAACTATAGAAACGTTATAACACCTCCGTCACTTCGAGTGATTTTATATTATAAAAGCCTAAGATTTTATAATATAAAATTGTATCGAGAACTACTGAAAAACTTTTTTCTATTTTTACAACATGCAAATCTCATACATCTACATACTAAAATGCGCCGATGATTCCTACTACACAGGAGTAACAAGCAATTTAGAACAACGCATGTACCAACATGATTCAGCATACTTTCCAGATTGTTACACCGCTTCAAGAAGACCAGTAGAATTAGT
>JAYRQH010000117.1:0-5570 GCA_041910715.1 Bergeyella sp. | reverse complement strand
TCTAAACTTCCTATTCCATTTATGTGTGTAGCAACAAACTTGGAAAGTGGCTCGATGGAAATCTTTGAAAAAGGCGATTTGGTAAGTTCGATTATGGCAAGTTCAGCATTTCCTTCACTGATGGATCCTGTTAAAATTGGCGACAGTTTATACATAGATGGTGCTATGACGGTAAATTACCCTTCAAAACCATTGAAAGATAAAGGAATCGATATTGTCATTGGGGTTGATTTAAGTCAGCCTTTAGCCAAAAGAAGTGATCTTAATTCGGCAATTGCTATATTAAATCAGGTTATTGATTTTGGAATAAAAAAGGAAACACAAAACCAATATAAATACACGGACATCAATATTCACCCCAATTTAAATGGTTTTTCGGCTACCAGTTATGGTGACAAAGCCAAAATTCTCGAAGAGGGATTTACTGAAGCTCAAAAATATACGGATGTTCTAAGTAAACTCCCAAAAAGAACCCATCAGTTTTTACGGGCGCCTCTTAACCCCATTTACTCCAATGTATACAAAATTGATAGTTTAGAATTGGTTAATCATCAGATCTTTAATAAGGATTATGTGATGGGTAAAATGAACATGAAAATTCCCTCTCTTCAAACGTACTCGAGCATCAATAAGATGATTGACAAATTATACGCTACCAATAACTATACGTTGATCAACTATGATATCGTTCAAAAAAACAATCAGAATATCCTAAAAATGGATGTTACGGAAGATGAAACACGATACTTTTTAAAGTTTGGACTGCATTACGACGATATCTTTAAGACCGGTTTGCTTCTAAATGCGACAATGAAGCGTTTACTCTTCAAAAATTCGACACTTTCTTTGGATATTGTTGTTGGTGACCAACCTCGATATTACTTTAATTATTTCGTCGATAATGGATACATACCGGGCTTTGGAATCTATTCATCAGGAATGAATCTTGATCTGCGCGACTCCAAAGGGAATAATGTTGAAAAATACATTTGGTTCCGAAACGAAGCGTTTTTGCAATCCATATGGATTGATAAATTTGCGATCGGCGGTGGTATTAGCCACGATTATTTCGAGTCTAAAATAGGATCAGGTCGTTATGAAAACGCTCAAAATTATTTTAATCCTTATGTTTTCATCAAAAGTGATACGCGAGATGATAAAGATTTTGCTACTAAAGGATTTTTTCTCGATGCCAATGGAAAACTAATAACAACTTTGGATTCTGATGATACAGACAAGCGTGTACTGCAAGTTAAGGCGAATCTCCAATTTAATATTAAGGCCACAAAATGGCTCACCTATCGCATGGGATTCTTCAGCGGCTTAACATTGGCAGATGGCATTTCATCCTATTATCAATTCCGACCGGGAGGCATATTTGAACAAAACTTAGGAAATTTCACTTCGCTTCCAGGACATCATTTTGGTGAGCATGCCCATTACAACGTATTGGTTTTAAGAAATGATTTACAATTTAAACTAAAAAAGAATCTTTTCGTTACAGGCCATTTTAATTTAGTGAATTCTTTTGAAGATATCACTTTTGAAAATTTCTTGGATATTAAAGAAACTACGGCGGGGATTAACGTGGGCTACAAATCTCCGTTTGGACAAATTAAATTGGATCTTAGCCGGTCACTCGATCGAAATAAAAGTATTTTTACAGTAATTCTCGGACATTGGTTTTAATATGATACACTACTTTTTTGAAAACACAGAAGAAATCGAATTACCTAAAAACGTTACTTCTTGGATTGAAGAGTTGATTGAAGAGGAAGAAAAAAAATTAGGAGATATCACCTATATATTTTGTGATGATGAGTATCTGTTAGAAATTAACAAGCAGTATTTGCAGCACGATTATTATACGGATATTATCACATTCGACTACGTTAAAGGAAAAATCATAAGCGGTGATATTTTCGTATCTTTGCAGCGGATTTCAGATAACTCCTCTACTCTAGCAATTCCATTTGAGAAGGAATTACTTCGCGTTACAGCGCACGGTGTTTTACATCTGTGTGGTTATAAAGACAAAAAACAAGAAGAGGAAAAATTGATGCGATGTAAAGAAAATTATTATCTAGAAAAATATTACAATTAGTAAAAGATAAAAAATGTTTCACGTGAAACATTTTTTAATTTTTAAGCTAAATATCATTTAAAATTGTATTAAAATGATTTCAGAAATATACGATGTAATCGTTGTTGGTGGTGGACATGCGGGTTGCGAGGCAGCAGCAGCAGCAGCAAATTTGGGTTCTAAAACACTACTGATTACGATGAATATGCAAACCATTGGACAAATGAGTTGTAACCCAGCAATGGGTGGTATTGCCAAAGGTCAGATAGTTAGAGAGATTGATGCCATGGGCGGTTATTCAGGAATAATTTCAGATAAATCGGCCATACAATTCAAGATGCTGAATCTTTCGAAAGGACCAGCAATGTGGTCACCACGAACACAAAATGACAGGATGTTATTTGCAGAAGAATGGAGACTCGCATTAGAAAACACACCAAACCTTGATTTCTTTCAAGACATGGTGAAAAGTTTGCTTATCGAAGGAACTAAAGTAGTAGGAGTAGTAACCTCATTAGGAATTGAAATCAAGGGAAATGCCGTAGTACTCACTAACGGAACATTTTTAAATGGATTAATTCACGTTGGAGATAAGCAGCTCGGCGGTGGTAGAATGGGAGAACCCAGAGCCTTTGGTATTACTGAACAGTTGGTATCACTTGGTTTTGATGCTGGCCGAATGAAAACAGGAACACCACCACGAATCGACGGAAGAAGTCTTGATTATTCAAAAATGGAGGAACAACCGGGGGACGAAAATCCGCAGAAATTTAGTTATCTGGACACTCCAAAATTAACCGCACAACGAAGTTGTCACATTACGTATACCAACGAGACCGTCCATGACATTCTTCGTTCTGGGTTCGATCGCAGCCCCATGTTTAATGGCACCATACAGAGCATTGGTCCTCGTTACTGTCCAAGTATCGAAGATAAAATCAATCGATTCGCAGAGCGGGATAGACATCAATTATTTGTTGAACCAGAAGGGTGGAAAACTATTGAAATTTATGTGAATGGTTTTAGTTCATCTCTTCCTGAAGATGTACAAATCAAGGCGATGAAACATATTCCAGGCTTCGAAAATGTAAAGGTATTTCGTCCTGGCTATGCTATTGAATATGATTACTTTCCACCAACTCAATTAAAGCATACCTTAGAAACAAAATTGATCAATAATCTTTATTTTGCAGGTCAAATAAACGGAACCACAGGGTATGAAGAAGCTGCAGGACAAGGGTTGATCGCTGGGATCAATGCTCATAATAAAGTACATGAAAAAGATGAATTTATCCTCAGTCGTGACGAAGCTTATATAGGTGTCTTAGTTGACGATCTCATTACAAAGGGAACTGAAGAACCGTATAGAATGTTTACATCACGGGCAGAATATCGACTTCTTCTTCGTCAAGATAATGCAGATATTCGCTTAACAGAAAAGGCATTTAAACTAGGATTAGCAAAGGAAGAAAGACTAGCAAAGGTCCAAGAAAAAATTGCGAAAAGTACCGAATTGGAAGAGTTTCTACGGGAACAGTCATTAAAGCCTGGAATCATTAATCCTATTTTAGAACAAAATGGTAGTTCACCTGTTGACCAAGCATATAGAGCATCCCACATACTCACCCGTCCAAATATTACTTTAGCTAAACTTTCAGAAATAGATTTTATTGGAAATAGAGTGAAAAACTATACCCATGAAGTACAGGAACAAGCAGAAATAAACATTAAATATAAGGGCTATATTGACAAAGAACGCGATAACGTGGCAAAATTAAGTCGTATGGAAAATATCAAAATACCGACAGATTTTGATTATTCTAAGGTTTCATCATTATCCTCTGAAGCGAAACAAAAATTGAAAACTGTTCAGCCATCAACTATTGCGCAAGCTTCAAGAATCAGTGGCGTATCACCTGCTGATATCAATGTTTTACTTATATTTTTAGGCCGGTAGTGTATATGTTTCACGTGAAACATATGATTTAAATTTAAATTGCACATTCAATACAAACATGAAAATTCAAGATCATTTCTTAACAAAAGAAACTTTTGAACTTAAGGAAACAGCGATTCCTGGAATACTAAAAACAACTCCTCTACCTTCAAATTTGAGCAGATATTATGAGAGTGATCAGTACATATCACACCATCAAGATCAACAATCTTTAAAAGAAAAGCTATACAAATTTTTACAAAAATTTAATTTAAATTTTAAAAGAAATACAATTGCTTCGGAAGCAGGTATCAACATTTCTTTACTGGATTATGGGTGCGGAGCCGGATCATTTTTAGAATTCATGGAGCCCGAGTACACAACTTTTGGTTTTGAACTTGATCAAGATGCATTGCAAATTGCGAAATCGAAAGCAAAAAAAACAACGTTCATCAATTCAATTGATGCGATTGAAGATGGTAGTCTTGACCTGATAACGCTATGGCATGTTTTGGAACATATTGAAAATAGAGACGAAATTATAAGTAAATTTCATGCAAAATTAAAGCAGCATGGTTTACTAATCATAGCTGTTCCAAATCATACATCCTACGATGCTCAAAAATATAAGAATTATTGGGCAGCATACGATGTACCTAGACACATATGGCACTTTTCAAAAAAAGGAATGCAAACGTATTTTTCTACACCAAATTGGAACTTGAGAAAAATCAAGCCACTTCTACTCGACTCTTTTTATATTGGAATGTTAAGTGAAAAATATAAAAAATCACCGTTATTTTGGCTCAAAGGTTTCATTTACGGAGGTATTTCTAATTTTAAAGCACTAAAAACAGGAGAATTTTCAAGTTTGGTATATATAGTAGAAAAAAAATAAATATTCGAAATTTGATAGGTTTCTGGATGTCAATTTTATCCAATTTTCAGTATAAAAACAAAAATCCGAGAAAAACTCGGATTTTTTTTCTATTTAAAGTCAAGAAAATTATTTGTTAATAGCAGCCACTCCAGGCAACTCAAGTCCTTCCAAACTTTCTAACATGGCACCACCGCCAGTGGATACATACGAAACTTTATCGTCATACCCATTTTGCTTCACAAAGGCAACACTATCTCCGCCTCCAACGAGCGAAAATGCTCCAAGTTGGGTAGCTTCAGCAATACTTTCACCTAAGGCAATAGTTCCAGCAGCAAAATTTGAAAGTTCAAAAACGCCAACTGGGCCATTCCATAAAATGGTTTTCGAGTTTAAAATGACGTCATGAAATATTTGCCGAGATCTTGGACCTGCATCCAATCCTTGCCATCCTTCCGGAATATCAAAGATGTTTGCTTCCTTAATGTCGGCATCATTACTAAAAGAATCCGCAATAACAACGTCAACCGGTAAATAGACTTTCACATTTTCTGCTTTGGCTTTCTCAAGAATTTCAAGTGCCAACTGCAATTTATCTTCTTCAACAATAGAATTTCCAATAGAACCTCCTTCTGCTTTAATGAAGGTAAAAGCCATACCTCCACCAATAATTA
>JAYRQH010000116.1:0-3258 GCA_041910715.1 Bergeyella sp. | reverse complement strand
GTAAAAGTTTTAATTTTTTTAACGCAGGGATGTGGTCCCAGGCTAATAAAATAGCGATAGATACTAAGGTTATTACAACGGCACCTGGATGTATTGCTGAAAAAGCTTCGGCAAAATAGTTGAAATTAATTCCGTTCTGGAACAAGGTCTCATTTCCAAATTCCTCTTTATCAAAGCCTACGGCGTGCGGAATTTGCTTTAAAACGATGATAATTCCGATTCCGGCAAGCATTCCTTCGATTACATTGTTTGGGAAATAGTTCGATATACTTCCTGCACGAATAAATCCGAGCACCAATTGCAGAAGACCGGCAATAATTCCGGCGGTTAGGAATAAATTGAACGCACCTAAATCGGTGATGGCGGTTAATACAATGGCAGTTAAGCCAGCGGCTGGTCCCGTTACCGAGATATTAGAGTTACTAATAAATCCGACCACGATACCGCCAATAATACCCGAGATAATCCCCGATAATGGTGGTGCTCCTGAGGCTAAGGCAATACCCAAACATAAAGGCAATGCAACTAAGAACACGACAAGTCCTGAAGGGAAATTTTCTTTAATCCCCCCGAACAAAGTTTTTGCTTTTTTCATTTTTCCATGAAATTGAGTGCATGAATGTTCCTGTTGAAACATCCCATGCGGGTGAAAAATTTAATTTGATAGAAGATGTAAAAGCGCTAAAAAGCGAAGTTTACATGTTGAATGTCAAAAGCGTAACTTCCGGAGGGGGGGAAATTATAGAAATGTGTGGAGGGATAAATAGGGATTCGTTGGTTGCAACGAAACTTTTATGAGAAAAATCCGACTTAAAAAATTTGATGAATTTATGAACGTCCAAAGTTTCTGGAAGCGTTTTTTCAGTAATTGAGATGTTCGGAGAATGATTTTCTTCTTCGTTTGCCATCATGCTGGTTTGTGGAAGATCCCAATCAAATATCGCAGCGACTGTCGGAAGTGCTGTGAAATTGATAAAAACAAATAATGTTAGGATACTCCAGAATTTCATTCTTTTTCTTTCTTTAAAAACCGATTATTTTTTTCGATTCATAACCCAATCCGAATTGGTTAGGTCGTATATTTTTTGGATGTCTTTTAATATCTTTTCAAAATCGATTTCCAAGTCGATTATTTTTCCAGTTCGTAAATCGAAAACCCACCCGTGTACTATCGGATATTCGTCTAAGATATACCGCTCTTGCACGCAAGCCATTTTGATGACGTTGATGCATTGCTCTTGGACGTTTAACTCAACCAATCGATCGTATCTTTTGTCTACATCCTCAATAGCATTTAGTTCCGTCTGATGCAATCGATATACGTCACGAATGTTTCGAAGCCATGGATTCATCAATCCTAAATCTTCGGGTGTCATTGCTGCTTTTACACCACCACAATTATAATGTCCGCAAACAATAATGTGCTTAACTTTAAGGTGTTCTACCGCATACTGTATTACCGCTGTAGAGCTCATATCCAACGTATTGACTACGTTTGCGATATTTCGTGTTACGAAAACCTCGCCAGGTTTGGCGCCCATCAGTTCTTCGGCGGTCACTCTGGAATCCGAACAACCTATGTACAAATAATCCGGATTTTGAGTTTTTGCAAGCTCATGAAAATACTCAGGATTTTCAGAAACTTTAGATTCAACCCATTTTTTATTGTTTTCAAAAATAACTTCGTATGTTTTTGGCATCTGATCTTGCGGATTTTATAATTATTTATAATAACAAAATTATTTTATCTTTCGATAGATTGAATCAATAATTATGCAAAAATATCTTTTTCGTTTTAAAAATAATTTCTTTTAACAAAATTTAATACAAGCTTATGACGAATGTCATATTTTATTATTGATATATCCGTCGGTTGCATCCTCCTTAGCAGTAATCTGTGCAGGATTTCCCACAACCACGGAATTGTCTGGAACACTTGCATTTACATAGGCGTTGGGAGCGATCAGAACATTGTTTCCAATGCTTATTCCGCCAACGATAACGGCATTCGGACCGATCCAAACTTCATCACCGATGGTGGGAAAACCTTCATTTTTGCCTCTGTTTTGTTGTCCGATAGTGACACCCTGTGCAATATTGCAGTTTTTTCCGATAATTGCTTTAGGATTGATTACCAATGCTCCCCAATGACCTAAATACAATCCTTCACCAATCTGCGTTTCGGGGTAGATTTGATAGCCGTATTTTATTTGGTGATGTCGCAATACCCAACGCCAAAATAGGCCATTCAATGATTTTTTCTTTGATTGCTGGCATTTTCTCAATAAATAAATAAAATGCAAATTGGGATTGATGCATTTGCTGATGATTTCTGCAGAAGAAAGCCATTTTCCACTTTCTCTAAAAAAATCTTTCTGAATAATTGAGGGGTTCACACGTTGAGGTTTAGCGTTCATCAATAATTTTCATAATCGAATTTACGGAATTTTCTAAATTAAACGGCGCTTCATAATGCTCCAAATTCCGCTGAAAGTATTCAAAGGTGAAAGGCATTTCCAAGGCGGTTTTCATTCCTTTGTAAATTCCTTCTTCATTATTGTCCACAATCAACCCAAGATTTCCGTTGTCGAGAATTTCGGCCGCACCGGAAACTTCGGTCGCAATAATGTTTTTCTTTAAGGTTATCGCTTCAAATAAAACCGTTGGGAAGCCTTCATAGCGCGAACTAAGCACAAAAAAGTCAGCTTTTTTAATATAAGGATACGGATTGTCTGTAAAACCCAGAAGAGTTGCGGTTTCATCCACTCCTAAATCCGATTTTAGTTTCTTAATGTTTTCAAAATCATAGCCATCGCCCAAAATGAGAATTTTATGAGGAAAACCCTCATCCAAAAACCTCTTGTGAACCTTTAATAAACGATCAAAACCTTTTTGAGGAAAAACTGTTCCCACAGACACAAAAGTGGGTACTCTTTTATCAAATGGGTAATTAAGAATAGGAGCATCAGCCTTAGTAAGAATTTCTTGGGTATCTAAAGGATTGTAAATTCTGACAATTCGAGATTTTTCGTCGTCGTTTTGAGCGAGTTTTTCAAAATCTTCCTGAATTTGCTCGGAAATCACCATGATTTTATCAAAACCGAAGAATTTTCTGATTTCTTCATCGGTATAATTGTGAAATTCCGTTTTACGGAGGTCGTTATGAACCCAAATGAATTTTTTTGAAGAGGAGATGGGCGAATTTAAAATTTCATCCCGAAAACCGTGAATCGCTGCAAATTCAATATCGTATTTTTT
>JAYRQH010000115.1:0-2618 GCA_041910715.1 Bergeyella sp. | reverse complement strand
TCGGCGCGATTTCTACTGAGCCCGAGATGTAATGAATTTCTGCTGAAATTTGGTTGTCTTGAAGAAATTTTGAAAGCGTATTGGGATAGGAAGTAGCAATTTTTTTATTCTGAAAGTAAGCAATATCATCTGTTTCAACCTCTTTCGGAACCGCCAATGAGACTTTGCATTTTGAAAATCCCAACCGGACAACAACGTCAATATCCTTTTCCTTTTCGATAAGCAAGTTTTCGCCTACAATAGCAACATCCACAACGCCGTCGGCAACATATTGGGGGATATCGGAATTCCTTAGAAAATAAATTTCTAGTGGAAAATTAGAAACATCTACTTTTAGCTGATCTTTACCGTTGTTGTAGTCGATACCACAATCTTTTAGCAATTGCAAAGACTCCTCATAAAGCCGACCACTTTTTTGAATTGCAATTTTTAGTTTACTCATATTTTCATTGTAATTTTATCTGAGTAAATCTTTTTTTCATCTCTATTCAAAAGAAAAAAACCGTCTTTACTCAGACGGTTTTTTATTATTTTTTAGGTTCACTTTAAAACAACACAAATCATTCCGTCTTGGAGATAGAATGATGATGATGCATTAGAGTTGTTGAAATCATTTTCTGATATTTGATACAAATGTAGATACTTTTTTTAAATGTGCAACTAAAAAAGATAAAAATTTAAAAAAAATAATAAACAATAGCAAACCGATTTATTGATCTTCACGAACGATAGCATTCCAGATATTGCAATGCAGCCCGATCCCAACTAAAAAAATCAGCGCGATCGATTAGTCTTCTTTGATAGTCGTCTTTATTGACTTCGTATGTATTTAAACCTTCTTCAAGAACGTTCTTCATGGATATCGGATCAAAGTCGTCCCAATAAAAAGCCACATCGCCGCCAATTTCGGGCAAAGAAGCTCGATTTGCTAGAAAAACAGGTTTTCCAAATTTCATCGCTTCAATAGGCGGTAGTCCGAATCCTTCTTGTAATGAAGGAAAAACGAATGCAATCGCATTTTTTATGTAGAACTGCTTACCTTCATCCGAAACACGACCGGTTAAAAAAACACGGTTCTGCAAACCTAGATTTTCTATTTCTTGCTGAACTTGTATGCCATACTCCTTCTTGTTATTCCCCGAGATAATTAAGTACATATCGGGAATTTCCTTCATCATTCGAACAAGCGAAATAAAATTTTTCTTAGTTAAAAAATCGCCTATCGAATAAAGGTATGGTTTGTCAAGCGGCACGATGGGTTTGAAATGCTCTGTTGGAACAAGTTCGGTAATCGGATTGCCGTTGAAGATGATTTTCTCTTCTATTTTTGGAACGTCAAAATAGTGATGTGTATGATCTTTTGCAAACTGCGATATGTACGTGATAAGATCAGCTCTCTTCAGTTTATCTTTAAAAAGCTGCACTCTCTTTTGATCTTTTTTGCTCGTCCCCTCACAAAAGTTGACATCGTGGACTGTCAATATGTACTTTTTTTGTTTGAAAAAAGGTTCCACCGCAATATTCTGATTCATACAATGCCATACATCATATACCTTTTTCGTACGAAATAAGGGCAACCGCTGAAGTTCTGAATACTGAGCATATTGAAAACGATTACCAAACTCCTCTACAATTCCATTCTTCCGCTTTAGATTAACAATAAAATCCAAATCAGGAGTATCCATTTTTGCAAATGATTTTAACAGTGAATGATTGAAAACACCAAATCCACTTGCCAGATTTTTCAGATTATGTGCTTCTAATAAAACTTGTTTTGCCATATAATCAACTTCTATAAAAGTTAGTTCTGTTGTTTTTTAGGAATGCTCAGTAGTGTTTTGCACCAGCTCTCAAGCGTATACTGTTCATAAATTTCATCTGGAATCGGTTCGTATTTTGCCTCAAGAAATGATTTAGGAATAGCAATATTTTCTACGTCTTCAATCACGAAAATATTATTGGGATTGTAGAAATTATAATTTACAATATCGGTGTTGTTTGTAATCATTTTTTTCTGGTACGACATCGCCTCGTACACTCTGAAACTTAATCCCTTCTGTGCATATTTTCCTTTACTCAAAATGTCGAGAACAATTTCGGAATTTCTAATGTTCTCACCCACTTCATCGAAAGATAAAGGTTCTGAAATGAATTGAATTTCCTTTGAAAATCCTGGAAATGGTTTCGATTTCATCTGTACTAAAACAGGATATTCCTTTAATTGGGTAATAATTCGATCTAAAATTTTCAATCGATAGTAATCTTGATTGAGCACCGTATAGGCTTTGTATCGAAAAGTGGTTTCGCTTATTTCAGTCTTTTGTTTGTAATTAAAGTTGGGCAGAAATCGCAACTCCTCACGTTTTAGCGCATCGATCCGGTCGAAAGTAAGCAACTGGTCGAAGATTCGTGTATGAAAACTTGTAATTTTCTTTCGCTTCGCCGAATCGTAATTCCATCCAACAAGAATGTCTGTTGCATTCCGCATCCGAGTTAGTAGTTTATTGTTGTACTCACCAGGATTAACCACCAAAATGAGATCTTGGTCCTCTTTGATTAAGTTTGTAATTTCGGCGTCACGTTGATCTTTTTTAAGATTTCTACTAAGAAAGGTTTTC
>JAYRQH010000114.1:0-1745 GCA_041910715.1 Bergeyella sp. | reverse complement strand
GTCGATGTAGGTTGGTTCTTTCTGAAGTTCGTTGTACAATTCATCAAACGAATTTGCAGACCGACCAAGCCGCTCGGCGTATCGACTGAAACCAAAGTTTTCGTCGACGGTTTCAATAATCAAATCCGATAAATCTTCCAGATAAAGTGTCGCCAAATGTTTGGCCTTATCCTGAAAAGACATGGCTCCAAAAGCCCATTCCAAGTCCTCCAACTGCGAAAATCGGGAAGCTTCGGGCAAATAGCCATCTTGAACAATAGAATCCGCCAAGGTTGAATGATGGCCTTGAAGAAAATGAATAACGGGATCAATTGTGGAAATATAATCTTCAGCGAGCATCAGCATTCTCCGACTGTTATCGCCCAAATTCAGGTTTTCTTCCTGAATGTATGTAAACAAGTCTGTCAAACCTTTCTTCGAAAAAAGCTGCAAAATAACATCCAATCCCAAATCCGCCTGAACTGTGGTGTACGGCAGCGTATTCAGAAAACCCTTTAGATAAACAGTTCCTGGATACGGCGTATTGAGTTGCGTGAAAGGTGGCGTGATTAAAAGTAAATCGGTTTGCAAAGCTTTTTATTTGTTGCAAAAATACGGATTTTCAAAACTGTAAAAATCCGATTATTTGGCTATTTTTGTTTTATGACACCAACTACTTCGAAAGTTCTTATTTTAGTGACTTTGTTCTTCTATGCCGTCAAGTTTAACGCGCAGGATATTGAGATTAAAAACCTGAAGAAACACGTTTATTTTTTAGCTGATGATATGATGAAAGGGCGTGGAACGGGAAGTAAAGAAAACAAAAGAGCGGCAAAATACATCCGCAAAGAATTTAAGAAATACAAATTAAAACCTTTGGGAACCGATGGGTATTTTCAGGAATTTGATGCTAAGGTTAAAAAAGTAAAAGTGTCGGACAGTATACGTTGTGCGAGAAATGTTATCGGCTTTCTCGATAATAAAGCTGAAAAAACCATCGTTGTTGGGGCTCATTACGACCATCTTGGTGAAGGAAAACAAGGCAGTTCGCTTGCCAAAGACAGCTACGGAATTATTCACAATGGTGCTGATGATAATGCTTCTGGCGTTGCAGGTCTCTTAGAATTGGCGCGTTATTATGCGACCAACACCATTACCGAACCTGTAAATTTCTTATTTATAGCTTTTGGTGCGGAAGAATTAGGTTTAGTTGGTTCTCGGTATTTTGTAGCTCATCCAACGCTGAATTTGTCAAAAATCCATTGGATGCTGAATATGGATATGATCGGTCGTTTAAATAAAGAAACAGGCGTATCCATCATTGGTTATGGAACTTCGCCTTCCTTTGAAACGATTTTCAAGAACATAGATTCTAAAAATTTTGTAAAATTCTACACAGGATACGAGGGAAGAGGAGGATCCGACCAAACATCGTTTTACGAAAAAGACATTCCGGTTTTGTTTTTTCATACAGGCGGTCATGAGGATTATCATAAACCCACCGATGACGCCAATAAAGTAGATTATCAATCGCTAAAACAAATTTTAAAATTGGAACAAGCGATTATTGAAGGGAGTTTTACGCAAGAGAAAATGCCATTTAGAAATACGGATAAAAAGTAATTTTAAAAAATCCATGTATTTTTGGAAGGACAATTGCTACAATACATACTATCACTCGAAAATTTACCAAAAATGAAAAAAGGAATTATTCTTATAGCGAGCTTATTTATTTTACAATCGTGTATTGTTTCTACCGCCGCTTC
>JAYRQH010000113.1:0-3660 GCA_041910715.1 Bergeyella sp. | reverse complement strand
TTGTGTCCTACATTGGTTTTCATATTTTCCTCTACTTTTATGTTGAGATTTTTACAAATAATATCAATGGTTTCGGGTGCTTGTATCGTGATACTTTTCTTTATGGTATCCAAATAAATGGTATTTCCTGCTTGATCAAGAATGGTAATACTCATTTTATCTTCGCTGTCATCCATAATAATGGTATGTCCGCTTCGGGTTTTTATCACTTTCAAATCATTTCCTTCGGTATGGAAACTGGATTTCTCCCCACCATTATAATGCGTTCCCATCACAAAAGGCTTTTCCGCATTTCCAGATTCAAAACCTACTAAAACTTCCTCGCCAATTTCGGGAATAAAATGAAAACCTTTGCCAGCTCCGGAGTGGGGCTGGATCAATCGTATCCAAGGTGTCATTTGATTTTTCTCTTCTTGCCAAGGAAATTGCACTCTCACTCTTCCCATTCCCATTGGGTCATTGTTATCCATTACTCTTGCAGACTGGGCTTCGCACTTAGGAAAAGCATCGGTGTCGATATAAGGAGCTGCATTGAACAAATCTGGGATTGCGATAAACTCATTGTAATATTCACTAGGATCGTGGATATGTTTGATGTCAATGATTCGGTAGGTTTCCATTGCCTTGCCATTGATGTCCGAAAGTTCCACACGACCGCCGATTCTTACCGCTGGGTTGTAGCTTCGGCCTTTAATGTACATCAGATTTTCCCGTTTTTCTTTTTCTAAACGAAGCGCTTCTTGCAATTCTTTTTCAGACATATCTGAGATGCCTGTATGGTTGAAGTGCATTTTTGGCTTCTTTTTGAAGATATTTTTCGAGCGGTTGATTGCAACACTTTGGAATAGATTGGCCTTAAACTCGCTTTTCTGAGATGCACTGTCTTTTTCTATTTTGGCACCGCTTTCGGCATCGTAACTCATCAAACCAAAATCCTGAGCTCCGATTTTTAACGAAAAGGTAACATCCATTAAATCGTCACCTTCTTGTAGTTTTAGGGTAGGTTGTGTTCCTGCTCCGAAAATCAGCTCTTCACCATTGTAATAGAAAAACTCACCGTGGCGTATTGCAAGCCTGCGAATGAACTGATAATCTGACTCTTTGTACTCAACAGTATAAGGGTGGGCGTATTTTACATTGGGTAAATCAACCTTTATTTTGGCTTCCCTTGGATAAATTTCAGAAATTTCCTTGATAATTTGTTCTAAAGTTTTGTTTTCAAAGCTTTGGCAGTCCTGTCCGCTTTCCAATAGAATACTCGGGGAAAATCCTGTAATAATCAAATCGCCATAGCCACCGCCTTCATTCTTCGCATTATCAATACCGCCAATAACTCCGCTGAACGATTGCTGAATTTTTCCCCATTGCCAGAAGTTAATCGTAATGTTGTTCCCAAGAATATTTTTGGAATTTTCCAGCACATAACCTTTGAAACTGTCTAAAGCATCATCAGGAACAATGATGGAAAAGGTATCGTGATCTGCCGTTTTCTGATGAAGTTCTGTATTGTAGCTGTTTTCTAAAAGAAACTCTTTACCATCCATCATAAACAGGCAGTAAATATTAGGATTTTTAGGGTCATTAAGCTGTTCTTTGAAAGATCTTGATGTTCCGAATATCGAAAGGTTAATTGGTTCGTTTTCCATAGTTTGTGTTGGTTTTTTTTAGGAGCTTTTTCCCGCTATCCGCTCATACTCCTCACTCCAAAGCTTTTACCTTCGCTTGTTGCGGGGTAACCGCTGCTATCGGGGCTATTCTGTCTCGTGCTTTTCTCCGTGACCTTTATCTTGCACCGAAATTTTACCTCCAACGGAACAATTACAGGTGCTTTTTTCAGTCAATATTTTATAATTATTTATGGTGTCTTTTTCTGTGGTTTTATCCCATTTAATGATGGCGGGTGTGCATTTGCTTTTGGTAATGGCACAAACCCCGAAACTGGGAATATTGGTTTCGGGTTGTTTGTCTTGTTCTGTAGCGACAAGCTTGTTTTCTGCTTTGCTGAAGGTTTGGCTGGTTACTTTGAGTAGGCTTGGTTTTGCACCTTTGTCGCACAACAAAATCGCTTTCTCAGTTAGTTTTTGTGGCATAACATTATATTTACATTAACAGATTATCCCCAAAAACCTTTTTTTTTCTTAGGCGTATTATCATCACCTTTCTCACAATCATCTGCTATGAAAGGGCTTTTATATTCTTGGTTCTCTGCTCTTGGCTCTTGAATTTTTGGTGTGTAAGGTCTGCCAGTTCTTCTGCAAAAGGCTTCGTATTCTTTTTCTTCGTAGGCTTGCCATTCCGACTGGGTGTAGGTTTTGCCTTGGTGGGTTTTGTAGGTTTGAGCTGATTTTTTCTTTTCATCTTTTATGTCATACAATGTCTCTACAGAATCGTTATGTTTTCCGTTGATGCAAATTACTTTTCGTATTTCCCCGGTATTTCCATCTAACTGAATTATAATTCTTGCACCAAACTTTTCTCCATATTTACCTCTATAATTGATATTATAAACACTTTGTTTTGTTTTTTCATCCGTAAATCTTTCAATAAATGTATAATTGGAAAATAAATCTATATTGTTTTCTTGACAATATTTTATTACATCTTGTGGCGTGATTTTAAAATTTTTATCAGTATCATCTTCCCTTATCAATTTACCAGAATCATCATATTCATATTTTATTCCTACTGCTCCACCCTCATTTCTGAAATTGACCCATTTTCTATATATAACTCCTTTAGGATTATATTGTTTGTATACAGTAAACATAGAATTTTCAGGAGTTGTATTACTGACATATCCACTTTCTACATCTCCAAACACATTGATATCTGTACCATTTTTTTCTGTATAAATTAAATTCTCTCCTTCATCTTTATGTTCATCAAAATATTTAATGTCAAAATATTCAGTTTTTGAGCTGATGAGTTTTTTATGATCGTATTCGGTATTCATTGTTGTATGTTTTACGGGTTGTGGTTTATCTGTTATTTTACTTTCCTCCTTTTTATCTTGTGAATTGCAAGAAGTGATAAGTAATAAAAAACTTATATAAATTATTTTTTTCATCATTTAATCAATTTATAATAATTACTCTTTTTCTCCAGCTCTGCTTTGTAAAGTTTTCCACTGCCAATGATAAGTACTAATTACAGGAATAGGAACTGGTGCAATATCCGAATAATCCATAATATTATCTGTAATATACTGTTCAAAAGTAAAATTGTTATTGTTATCGAAGCTGTGGTATAACCCCATTGAATGGAATATTTCGTGAGCAACAGTGCTATCTGCAAAACCTCCACGATATACCAGAATTGTTTTTATCTTGGGGTCTTTCATTGTTCTTCCAATTCCAGCGACTGCACCTTCCCATTTTCCTGCGCTATTTAAATGACCATTGTCTTCATTAATAAAATAAACTTTATAAACATTTTGATATTTGTTACCATATTGCTTGTAGAGCTCAGCATTTAGGAATGTATATATTTCGTCTTCCGTGCCAGCATCTTCAAAGAAGAAGCTTTCGACACGATTTAGAGTATCAGCATAGGCAATGTATTTCACTTTTGCCGTGGTCAGTTTAGCTTCTATGGAAGGACTGAAGTAGATATCTTTACTCGTGCTTTCCACAGGATTGTATATATTCTGCTTTCGTATGG
>JAYRQH010000112.1:0-15765 GCA_041910715.1 Bergeyella sp. | reverse complement strand
TTTTCCTGTCGAAAAAAACAGTTTCAAAAATAGAAAAGCTCGACCTTAGCATCAATGACTTTTTTGGCAACTTTGCCGATGTAATTCATAGAAAATTATTGAAGGATAATGCAATTAAGGCTGAAGTGGATGCACAGAAAACGAAATTGCAAATTATCTTTGATTCAATAAAAAAGGTATCGAGCCAGACGGACGCAACGTTCGGAAATTTGGTATCTGCAGAAGAGACAAGGCAATTGAAGGCGTTCGACAGAATGCAGAAACGATTATTGAAAGCGGAAAAAATAAAGCAGCACGAAAAAATTGAGCGCGTAGAAACGTTGTTTTTGGAGATTCACCCCGGGAAAATTTGGCAAGAGCGAACGCTGAATTTTAGTGTTTTTTATTGTGATTATGGCGCAGAATGGCTTCATAATTGTTACCAAAACATGGACGTGGAAAAATCGGGCATTATCATAATGTCGGTTTAATATTAAAACTTTATTTTTGTATTTTATAAACAGCAGGATGATTAAAAAGTTTTTGGTTTTATCAGGTTTGGCAGTTTTTGTAAGTTCGATTGCACAGCAAAAACATACCGTTGTTAAGGGCGATAATCCGTATAATATTTCTAAGAAGTACGGAATGTCTTTGGATGAATTGTATCGTCTTAACCCTAAAGTAAAGGAGGGTGTACTGAATATCGGTGATGTCCTATCTGTAAAAGGAAAAGCTGGAACCGCAGTAACTTCGGCGTCATCAGATGCAAAGGTAAAGGCTTCAGGCAAAACAGGAACGATCATCCTACAGCCAAAACAAACCCTATACGGAATTACCAAGCAATACCACGTATCGGAGGCGGATGTTAGAAAGTTGAATCCTAATTTGCAGATGCAAATCGGTGAAATTATCACACTTCCCATGGAATCGATACAGAAATATGCAGATGCAGCCGCGGCAGTTAATACTGCTCCAGCAGTTGTTGTTTCTCAAACTACAAATTCTACGGCAACAGCCTCTGCGTCTACCACTACGGATGAGGGCACTTACGTTGTTCAGGATAAAGACAATTACTACCGTATTACCCGCAAATTCGGGATTACACAATCACAACTTTTTGCGATGAATCCAGGTTTAGAAGATCGCGGATTAAAGTCGGGTGAAGTGCTTAAAGTAAAGTCAGTTGATTTGTCGCCTGTTGCGGTAAGCCAAGAGCCTGCAAAAACCTCAAGATCAAATACAAACTTAAACACATCGTCTAGTGAGGATTTTGTAACCTACACAGTGCAGAGTGGAGATACCGTTTTTGGAATTCTGAACCGTTTCGGCATTAGTCTGGATCAGCTTTTAGAGCTTAATCCAAGTATCACCGGTGGTTTAAAAGCGGGTATGGTTCTTAAAATTAAAGCTGTAGATGCGGCATATATTAAGAAATCAGGTGATGCCCTGAATGTTGTGATGATGTTGCCTTTCGGATTTGATTCTAATGACAGCAAATACAGAACAATGTCAGCAGACTTCTTAACGGGAGCGAAACTGGCAATCGAGCGTCATGTACAGAAAGGTCTGAAGTTGGACATAAAAGTTGTCGACGCTGGAAATGAAGGTAGTTTCAAAAATTCATTATCGCAAATAAATCAAGAGAATACCGACTTAATTATTGGTCCGTTTTTCAAATCAAACGTACTGGAAGTTCTTAATTTTGTTGGTAAGAAAAAAATTCCTGTAGTTGCACCATTTGCCAACTCAGAAGATCTATACGATTACGGAAACCTAATCATTATGGAAACGGCTGACAACGTGTATGCTGACCGTATTGTGAAAGAGGTATCACAAGGTTATAACAATCAGAAAATTTACATCCTTTCCGATTCGGATAAAACCATGGCAAATGCCGTTAAAGCGGGTTTAAGTAAATCGCTTAAGAATGCGGAAATCAATATTGTTACTTCTGCGAACGACATCGTGTTAGACAAAAACATGATGACTGGGCAAGAAGCTCCCATCATTGCTGTATTGGCATCAAATAACGACGCGGTGGGCAGTGCATTTGCACGAAGAGTCATTGACCTTGCTAAAGAAACCAGTGGTATTAAATCCTACAGTTTATACTATCATCCAACATTCGAAAAGAGTGTAGATGAGCTTTCACAAGCGAATTTGGTGTATTTAATGGACCGCACTATTGATACAGAAGGTAGTTTTGAAAAGCAAATTATCGCTGAGTATAAAGACAAGTATTGTAAAACTCCTCCTAAATATGCCATCATTGGTTTTGATATCGTTCACGACATACTTTCGCGTGAAAATAAAAAAGGAGAAGTCTTAAAAAATATGGGGAAAACCCAAACGCAATTAGCAACTAAATTTGAATATGTACGCGTAAAAAATAACGGTGCATTTGTGAATACAGGATATCGGGTTATTAGACTCCTTCCTCAATAATAACCACACAAATGAAAGGCTTCTAATCTAAAATTATTCAATAATATATGAAAGCACTAGTATTTCCTGGGCAGGGTTCTCAATTTGTCGGGATGGGTAAAGAACTGTATGATTCCCGTAAAGACATTAAAGATTTGATGGAGTTTGCTAATGAAATCTTAGGATTTGATATTCTTTCCATCATGTTTAAAGGAACTGATGATGAGCTAAAACAAACAAGCGTAACACAACCTGCTATTTTTATTCACTCCGTAGCATCAGTGAAGGCTGTCGATGCGCGAGGAGCAACAATGGTTGCTGGACATTCATTAGGAGAATTTTCATCTTTGGTAGCCAATGGTGTACTGTCTTTTGAAGATGGACTCAAGTTGGTATCAGAACGAGCTAAAGCAATGCAGGAAGCATGCGACGCACATCCAAGTTCAATGGCTGCAATTCTTGGTCTTGATGATCAGATAGTAGAAGATGTGTGTGCATCAATAGATGGAATAGTTGTTCCTGCCAATTATAATTGTCCAGGGCAATTGGTAATTTCGGGTGACACCGCTGCCGTGGAGGAAGCGTGTGCAAAATTAAAAGAAGCGGGAGCCAAAAGAGCACTTTTGTTACCAGTAAATGGAGCTTTCCACTCACCATTAATGCAGCCCGCTCAAGAACGTTTGGCAGAAGCAATAAACAAAGCAAATTTCAGAAAGGCAACGATGCCTGTTTATCAAAATATCACAACGACTGCCGTTCACGATCCGCAAGAAATCAAAGCAAATCTTATTGCTCAGCTTACAGGACCTGTTAAATGGACGCAATCGGTGCAGAATATGATTAAGGATGGCGCATCTCAATTTATCGAGGTGGGTCCTGGTAAAACATTACAGGGTTTAATTAAGAAGATTTACGCATCGGTACATGTTTCATCTGCATTATAATTTTCTATGAGCAAAATAGTTTCGCCTGGCAAATTAATGCTTACATCGGAATATTTCGCAATAGACGGAGCTCTTGTCCTGGCGGTACCTACCCAACTAGGACAAGAGTTTTTTTTTGAAGAGGTGGTCAACGATCAGTCGACGATTGTCTGGGAAGCCTATCATCAAAATAAGCTGTGGCTTCGCGCCGTAATCAATTATCGTACGTGGGCAATCACTGAAACAAATATTCCTGATGCGGCCGCTTTTATTGTGAACGTACTTCGGAATGTCCAAAGTTTATCTACACACATATTTCAATCGAACTCATCGTATCATTTAAAAACCAATTTGCAATTCCCTGCGAATTATGGTTTGGGAAGTAGTTCCACTCTTATGACCAACTTGGCACAATGGGCACGTATTGATTCTTTTACTCTTAATGACATGAGTTTGGGAGGCAGTGGATATGATATTGCAGTAGCTGAAACGAAATCGGCGGTACTGTATCAAAACAAACCCGAACGCACGGTACAACCGTTGATCTACGAACCTGCGTTCAAAGAGGAATTGCTATTTGTCCATCTCAATCAAAAACAAGATAGCCGCGAAGGCATCCGGCTGTACAAGTCCAAAGAAAAATCAGAGCTTCTGATATCCGAATTTTCTGCTCTAACACGAGCCGTTGTTGATGCGCAAGATTTAGAAAAATTTTCAGAGTTGATGGTTATTCATGAGTCAAAACTTTCTAATTTTCTTGGAATTGCCACCGCGAAAGAAAAATATTTCAATAATTGTCCTTCCTTCATCAAAAGTTTGGGCGCTTGGGGCGGTGATTTTGTAATGGCATCAAAATTTGACGGATATCACGATTGGTTTTCGCAACGCGGTTTTGAAACTATATTTTCTTGGAGTGAAATAATTGATTGATTTTCAATTAGTTAAATCACGTTTGTTCTTTATTTGTTTTTCTGACGAATATCATTATCTTTTCCCCACTTTTAGGATAAGGAATCTCTAAATTTGACAAACAAATTCAAACATTAAAGAAAAAAGCCACTATGAAGAACATCAAAATCATCCAAGAGTTACATGAACTAGGGATTACAGGCTATAGTGAAGTAGTTTACAACCCTACTTATGAAGAACTTTTTAAGGCTGAGATGTCTACCAAAAATCAAGGTTTCGAGAAGGGCGCTCTTACAGATTTAGGAGCTGTAGCAGTAAAAACGGGAATTTTTACGGGGCGTTCGCCAAAAGACAGATACATCGTAGAAGATGATGTTACTAAAGATACGATTTGCTGGGATGGAAAAGTGAATTTTCCTACAACGCAAGAGACTTTTACCTACTGTAAAAATTTGGTTTTAGAACAATTATCAAAATCAAAAAGACTTTATGTTGTTGATGCATTTTGTGGCAGCAATCCCGATACCCGTCTTAAAGTACGTTTTGTTGTAGAAGTGGCTTGGCAAGCTCATTTTGTAAGCAATATGTTTATACGCCCATCTCACTATGAACTGGAACATTTTGGTAAACCTGATTTTGTTGTAATGAATGGTTCCAAAGCGGTTAATCCAGACTGGGAAGCGCAAGGGCTAAATTCGGAAAACTTTGTGATGTTCAACTTCACGGAACGAATTCAGATTATTGGAGGAACTTGGTATGGTGGAGAAATGAAAAAAGGAATGTTTGCTATTATGAACTATTTCCTTCCTTTAAGAGGCATGGCATCGATGCACTGCTCTGCAAACGTCGGTGAAGAAGGCGATGTTGCCTTATTCTTCGGTTTGTCAGGTACAGGTAAAACAACACTTTCTGCTGATCCAAAACGTTTTTTAATTGGAGATGACGAACTCGGTTGGGATGATAATGGGGTTTTCAAATACGAAGGAGGATGTTATGCAAAAGTAATTGACCTAACTGAAGAAAAAGAACCGGATATTTTTCGCGCAATCAAGCGTGATGCTTTATTGGAAAATGTAGTCGTGAATGAGTATGGGGAAATCGATTTTATGGATGGATCCATTACCGAGAATACCCGAGTTTCTTATCCAATTTATCACATCAACAAAATTGTACTTCCTTCAAAAGCGGGACACGCAAAGAAAATTATCTATCTATCAGCAGACGCCTTTGGAGTACTTCCTCCAGTTTCTATCTTGGATGATGATCAGGCACAATACCACTTCTTATGCGGCTATACTTCTAAGTTGGCTGGTACGGAAAGAGGTATTACCGAGCCTACACCGTCCTTTTCACCAGCATTTGGAGAAGCGTTCTTAACACTTCACCCAACCATGTATTCTAAAACCTTAATTGGTAAAATGAAGGAGCACGGTGCAAAGGCCTATTTAGTAAACACGGGATGGAATGGTACAGGAAAGCGTATTTCTTTGAAAGATACCCGAGCAATAATTGATGCGATTTTGGATGGAAGTATTGAAAATGCTCCAAAGCAACATATTCCAATTTTAAATTTGGAAGTACCAACAGAACTTCCGAATGTTAATTCCTCAATATTGGATCCTAGAGATACCTATTCTGATGCGAGCGTTTGGGAACAAAAAGCAAAAGATCTTGCGGCAAAATATATCGAAAACTTCAAGCAGTACTGCGATACTGAAGAAGGTCAGCGATTGGTAAACGCAGGTCCTCAAATTTAATTTAGTAATTGATCACTATATGGAAGGCGCCACAACATTTGTTGTGGCGCCTTTTTTTGTTAATTCGGTAAAAAAGTACGTGCTAAAAGTTAACCAGTTAATCTAGTAAACTCGCAATCGCCAGTTCATATCCTTTCAGTCCGAATCCCGAAATCAAACCATCGCTAAAGGCTGCCGTAACCGATTTCTGGCGAAACTCCTCTCTCCGATAAATATTACTGATATGAATTTCGATTTTTGGTTGTGCAATATTTTTTAGACAATCGGCAATGGCATAGGAATAATGCGTAAAAGCGCCTGGGTTGATTACTAATGCATCAAAGTCCGTTTCCTGTAATCTGTTGATAATTTCTCCCTCAATATTCGACTGGAAAAATAACAAATCAATTTTCGGAAAACGTTTTTTAAGCTGCTCTAAAAAATCTTCCATAGACGTACTACCGTAAATTTCGGGTTCACGCGTTCCTAAAAGATTGAGATTGGGTCCATTTACCAGTAATATTCGCATAAATATGGGTCTTAGAAAAAATGTTTATGTATTTTTATACCGTAAATTTATAGAATTCAGTTTAATAAATGTTCTAAAGGCTGTAGTTTCCTTCAAAAATTATATAATGCCTCAAGCAAAAGTTATAAGCTGAACCAAATCAATATTCATATTTTTGTAAAAAAAACGTTTTGAAAGTCAACTTCAAGAAAATTTTTAAAATTTCTGGGATTACGCTCCTTTCGATTTTGGTACTTTTGGTGCTTTTGGTCTTGAGTTTGCGGCTTCCTGCCGTACAAAATTTTGTAAAAAACAGATTGGTCATTTATCTAGAAGATAAAGTTAAAACCAAAGTTTCCCTCGATAAAGTCTACATCGATTTTCCAAGCAGCTTGGTGATGGAAAACTTATATCTCCAAGGTCAAGACGTGGATACTTTGCTTTTTGCAAAAAGTTTGGATGTCGGTCTTAACATTCCCAATCTTCTTAAAAATAAGGCGGATCTTACCTCCATTGATGTTAAAACACTTCGAGCAAACGTAGTTCGAAAAAAAGATGGGACATTCAATTTTGATTATATTATCAATGCCTTTGCTACAACAGAAAAGGAAGCGGATAAAGAGTCGAAACCCTTCATTATTTCTTTAGATAAAATTGATTTGAAAGATATTTCGGTCTCTTTCATTGATCTGCAAGCGGGTAATAATATAAATGCGTATTTTAAAGATTTCCATACCCGAGTAAAAACCTTCGATCTAGAAAAAAATAAGTACGCAATTGGTGATATATTCCTAGATGGATTAAAATTGAAGTTAAAGCAAGATTTACTTGAAGAAGTTGCCGATAATGTCGAGGAAAAAGTTGATTCATTAAATCAGAAAAAGCCGATGAGTGTTGATTTGAATAAAATTAAACTCACCAATTTTGATATTGATTATGGTGATGATCGTACGAAAACTTTTGCTAAAATTAATTTCAGAGAACTCAATACGCAGATCAATTCCTTGGACTTAGATAAGTCCAAATACGATATTGATCATCTGCTTCTTTCAGGAGCGAAAATACAGGCAAACCTGTATTTGCCAGCCAACAAAAACACTGCAAGCTCAGAAAAAAATACGTCATCTAATGATGCAGAAGAACTTATGGAACTTGTTCTTGGAAAAGCTGTTTTAGACGATGTGCAGGTTGCTTATAAGAATACTGCAGTTGCGCCTACGCGTCAAGGTATGGATTTTAATCATCTTAATTTTTCAAAATTAAACCTTGATTTGCGGGATTTTAAAATGCTCGGCAGCACATTTGAGGGCTCTGTGAAAAGTGGTGAAATTGCGGAAGGACGCGGACTGAATATTCAAAAAGTAACCACCGATTTTGTGTATAATGATACGCAAGCCTACCTTAAAAATCTGTATTTGCAAACGCCAAAAACAATTTTACGAGACGAGTTAATTTTATCGTATGCGTCGGCACAGCAGCTGGCGGCTAATCCTGGTGAAGTTGAAATTGTTGCCAACATTAAAAATTCAAAGATTGGTTTTTCCGATATCTTAAATTTGGTTCCTACACTTCGCACTACAGCTCCGTTTAACAAATATCCAAATGCAATTCTTAATGTAAATACGCGTCTAAAGGGGAAGATTAACAATCTGCAGATTGCCAATTTGGAATTGTCGGGGATTGATCGCCTAAAAGTAGCTGCTTCAGGCACAGTACGTAATGCGATGAATCCGGATCGTTTGTATTATGATTTGAAGGTTCGCGAATTGTCATCCGACTCTAAGACGATCTATAATTTGGTTCCTAGGAATACCATCCCATCCAACATTACCTTGCCGTCGTTTATGTCGGTAAAAGGAACAGCAAAAGGAACGACAAAGCAGGTAAATACCAATCTCAACTTAAAATCAACTCTCGGAAATGCGGTTGTACAAGCAATTGTGGACATGCGCCAAAAGAATCGAGAAACCTATAATGTAAAGGCAAATTTGCAAAATTTACAGGTAGGAAAAATTATTGGCAATAAAGAAGTAGGCTCTATTACAGGACAAATTGCTGCTAAAGGCCAAAGTTTTGATTTTAAAAATGGGAATGCCTCACTTACGGGCCACATCAATTCGATGGGTTACAATAAGTATCAGTATTCCAATGTTGATGTGAAAGGTAGTCTTAATCGAGGTGTTTACGATGTTCATCTAAATTCTAAAGATCCTAATGCCCGATTAAACTTGGTGGCATCGGGTGTTTATAACGAAACAAAACCTACGGTAAAAGTAAAAGGGAGCGTTTTCAAATTAGACCTTCATAAACTTGGTTTTTATAAAGAACCTATGATTATTGCGGGTAATTTGGATGGCGATTTTTCTAATTTGGATCCTGATGCCCTTAATGGTCATTTATATCTTACCAGTTTTGCATTATCCAATACGAAAGATGTATTCCCCATGCAGGAAGTAATTCTAGAAGCTACTTCTACTGCCGATCGCAACGCATTAATCTTGAAATCACAAGTTGCCGATTTGCAATTGGAAGGCAAATATAAATTAACTCAAATTTTTGGTGCATTAGCATCCACTATCAATCAATATTATCAGTTTCAAAAACCAGATCCATCGGTAAAGATTGCTCCAGGACAATATTTTACGCTTAATGCACAAATTAAAAATGATGATCTTATTCGAAGATTTGTTCCCGACTTGAAGAGTTTTGAAACCATCACACTAACTGGAAATTTCAATGCAGACTCCCGTCAATTGGAAGTTCATGGTCAGATCCCACAACTGACCTACGGTGCAAATACTATTGACAATGCCGTATTGGATATTACCAACTCAACCGAAGCACTTCAGTACCAACTAAGCGCCGCTTCGTTAAAAAGCGAAAGTTTTGCCCTCAATAAAATTAACGCTCAGGGTGACGTTGCCAACAACATTATTCGATACGATATCACCACAAAAGATGAAAAGGATGTTACTCAGTTTTTGGTGGCTGGGCAAGCCAAAAGCATGAACGACATTACCGAAATTAGCCTTAATCCGGACGGGCTAAAACTCAACTATGATAATTGGCAAGTTGGTGAAGGCAACAAAATTCAAATTGGTAGTAAAGGTATTTGGGCAGACAACTTTAGGCTATCCAATAATGGAAGCGAGATTGCCCTTCAGTCGGAGACTACCGCACCTAATAGTCCATTAAACGTGACGATTAAGGATTTTAAAATCGAAACCATAACCGAGCTTATCAAGAAAGATACGCTTTTGGCGAAAGGGACGATTAACGGAACGGCACAGATTCGGGATCTACAAAAGAATATGACCTTTAATTCGGATTTAGCAGTGACTGATTTGATTGTTTTCGGAAATCCAGTCGGTAATTTGGATGCGAAAGTAAAAAATACCTCTCCAACGACCATCAATGCCGATGTTAATTTAACGGGAAATAATAATGATGTTCGTCTTTTCGGAGATTATCAAACAACCAATTCGTCTTTTGATTTGGACTTGAAAATTAATCGTCTCGAGATGAAAACGGCCCAAGCGTTTTCAATGAATGCCATACAAAAAGCTGAAGGGTATTTGTCAGGCGATTTAGACATTAACGGAACCGTAGAAAAACCGTCGATTTTAGGAAAGTTGAAATTCAACGATGTTGGGTTAGCGATTACCGAGACAGGTAGCAATTTTAAAAACATCAACGATGTTATTGATTTCACCAACCGTGGGATCGAGTTGAATCGTTTTAAAATTAATGATGCCGACGGAAACTCACTAACTTTAGATGGCCAAATTCTTACACAAGATTACCGCGATTATGCCTTTAACCTCGATGCTGTGGCACGCGATTTCAAAGTGGTAAATTCCGAAAAGAATAACGATGCGCTGATGTACGGTATTCTTGCCATTGATGCGAATTTACAAATCCGTGGCGACCTCGATTTGCCTAAAGTAGACGGGCGGTTAGCGGTTACCGATAACACGGATTTTACATTCGTACTTCCACAATCGTCACCGCAGTTAAAGGAACGCGAAGGAATTGTTGAGTTTATTGATCAAGATCAGATTGCGTTGCAGGAGACTGTAGTTGCCGATTCCATAGACTCTCAAACCGATATAAAAGGTATGGATGTCAATGTAAATATTGAATTAACAAAAGAAGCCAAACTTTCAATCATTATTGATAAAGCAAACGGTGACTTTGTGAAGTTGCAAGGTGAAGCCAACCTTACAGGAGGTATTGACCCTTCGGGAAAAACGACCCTTGTTGGTGTGTATGAGGTAGACCAAGGAGCATACGAATTGTCGGTTAGTATGCTGAAGCGAAAATTTGATATTCAGAAAGGATCAACGATTACGTGGACGGGTGAACCGACCACCGCACAACTTGATATTACGGCGGTCTATGAAACCGAAGCCGCACCAATTGATTTGGTCCAGCAGCAGTTGGGAGCTAAATCCTCTTTAGAGCTGAACATGTTCAAACAACGGATTCCTTTCAAGACTTTGTTGATACTTAAAGGTGAGCTGTTGAAACCAGAAATCAAGTTTGACATCACGATGGAAGATGATAATCCATCGGTGCCAACAGTGGTGATCGACGAAACCAAAGCAAAACTGGATCAGCTTCGAAATGAAGAAACCGAAATGAACAAACAAGTCTTTGCATTGTTACTTTTAAATCGTTTCATCGGTGAAAATCCATTCCAAAGTCAGGCAGGATTGTCTGCAGGAACCATTGCAAGACAAAGTGTGAGTAGTATTTTATCTCAACAGCTTAATAATTTAGCGGCCGATCTTATCAGCGGCGTAGATATCAATTTTGGTTTGGATGCTTCGGAAGACTATTCAACAGGTGAGCGAATGAACCGTACCGATCTAAGTGTTGATATCAGTAAAAAATTGCTTAACGATCGACTAAAAGTTACGGTAGGAAGTAATTTCGGTATCGAAGGAGACGCCCGTCAAAATGAGCAAATGACGAACATTGCTGGTGATATTAGTGTAGACTATAGTTTGTCCCGAGATGGCCGTTATATGTTGCGTGCTTATCGTAAAAATGAATATCAAGTAGCATTACAAGGTCAAATTGTAGAAACCGGAGTCGGTTTTATCATTACATTGGATTATGATCAGTTTAAAGAAATTTTCGAAAAATCGAAACGTAATCGTGAGTATAGAAGAAATAGAACGCAAAATTCTAATAAATAAAGCATGAAGTGGATTGATTATATAAAAACGAGCTTTTTAGTTTTAGTGCTTGCCATCATCTCGGGATGTAGCAATACCAAATATTTGAAAGAAGGTGAATTGTTATACACTGGAGCAAAAATCGATATTATAGGCGATTCGCTCTCTAAAAAAGAAAAATCGGAACTGAAAAGTGCCTACCAAGAAAATCTGCGCCCAAAGCCCAATTCCAGTATTTTAGGATTGCGTCCAAAACTCTTTTTCTACAACATTACTTCAGAGCCTAAAAAAGAAAAAGGTCTCAAATATTGGATGAAATACAAATTGGGAGAAAAACCCGTTTTGCTTGGCGATGTGGATCGCGAATTCAACGAAAATATCATTGTTAACTATTCGGAAAATAAAGGATATTTTAATGCAAAAGCATCGAGTGATACGGTCTCTAAAAATAAAAAAGCACAGGTAATCTATAAGGTAAGACCGGGACAGCGCTACCAAATTAGTCAAGTAAATTTTCCTGCAGATTCTACGCTCATTAATTCAGAGATACTTGCCATCCAGGATAAATCTCTTTTGAAACCAGGCGATTATTTTGACCTGAATGTGATTAAAATGGAACGCGAAAGGATTGATGCTCGTATGAAAGAACGAGGCTTTTATTATTTCCATCCGGATAACATTATTGTGCAGGCTGATTCTACTGTCACTAAAAATCAGAAAGTCGAACTATTTGTCAAACTCAAAAAAAATACGCCAGAGGAAGCCAAACAACAGTTTACCATTAATGACGTAATTATTTTCCCGAACTACAATCTTCGTGATGCACGCCGAGGCTTATACAATATTCCCGTAAACAAGGATACCTTAGAACAATATAAGTATAATGATATGTACATTATCGATCCTGAAAAGCGATTTAAACCGAAAATTTTTGATCGAGCGATGTATGTGAACAAAGGAGATATCTACAACCGAACCGAACATAACCTATCGTTAAACCGATTAATTAGTTTGGGTGTTTTTAAATTTGTGAAGAATGATTTCCGGGTTTCCGATTCGTTGAAGCATCAGTTTGACGCCTATTATTTGCTTACTCCCCGGGAATTGCAATCGTTGAGGCTTGAAGTTTTGGGTCGAACCAACTCGGCGAACTATGGCGGTGGTGAGCTTAACTTAAACTGGACACATCGTAATTTCTTCAAAGGGGCTGAACAGCTGAAAGCGGCGCTCTATGGAGCTTTCGACGTACAGTTGGGTGGACCAAAAGACGCTAATAACCTTTTCCGTGCGGGTGCCAATGCACAGTTATCTATTCCGCGGATTGTTGCGCCTTTCCGTTTCCGTTCATCAAGCGCCTATGTGCCGCGAACGAACATCAATATTGGTTATGAATATCAGAACCGAACCAAGTTGTATACCCTGCACAATTTCAATACATCCTTTGGATACGTCTGGAAAGAGAATATTAAAAAGGAACATGATCTAAAAATATTTAGCGCTACGTTAGTCTATCCTGAAAAGATTACACCAGAATATCAGGCTCAAATGGATAGCTCCAAGGTTGCAGAACGTGCTGTTGCCAAGCAGTTGATTTTTGGTCCTACCTACAGCTATACATATACCACGACGATGCTTCCGAAAAAGAATACCATTTATTATAAAGGTTCTGTTGATTTATCAGGAAATCTAACGGGTCTTCTTATGGGAGCTAATGTAAATAAAGGCAAACAGAAAGAAATTTTTAATATTCCATTCAGCCAGTTTGCAAAGATGGAACATGATTTCCGTTTTTATCACAAGCTGAACGAAAAATCTTCTATAGCCACTCGCTTTATCGGTGGTATTGCCTATCCCTACGGAAACTCGGATAATGTGCCGTTTTCGCGACAATTTTTTGTTGGTGGGAGCAACTCGGTACGTGCGTTTCGTGCGAGAACACTAGGTCCAGGAAGCTACGATCCGCGAACTCAAAGAGCAAGCTTTTATTTTGATCAGTCGGGTGATGTAAAATTAGAATTGAATGCAGAGTACCGAGCCAATTTATATAAGTTTTTGAATGTAGCTGCTTTTACTGATGCCGGGAATATTTGGTTAATAAACGAAGATCCTGAAAGACCAGGTGGTAAGTTTTCGAAAGATTTCTTAAGTGAGGTAGCCATCGGCGCTGGAGTAGGTTTACGTTTGGATTTTAATATTCTCATTTTGCGTCTTGACTTGGCGATCCCAATACGAACTCCTTATTATGAGAAGGGTGATCGCTGGATGTTTGATAAAGTTGACTTTGGCAACAAGCAATGGCGCCGAGATAATCTGATGCTGAATATTGCTATAGGATATCCATTTTAATACGAAACACACAAGGTTTATGATGAAAAGATTGAAATTTTTATGGGAGTGTCTTCTGGAAACATTTAAGGAATGGAATAATTCGCCAGCATCAAAGTATTCGGCAAGTTTAGCCTATTACGCAATATTTTCTATTCCCGGATTGCTGATTATCATTATTTGGATTGCTGGCTATTTCTTTGGACAAGACGCTATCCAAGGTGAAATCAGTAAGCAAATTGGTCAAATCATGGGCAGTGAAGTCGCTAAAAGCATCGAGCAAATGATCGCTGGAGCCCTCATAGATAAGGACAATATATTTATGAAGACCGTGGGTGTTTTTTCATTGGTTTTTGGTGCCACAACCATCTTTTTTCAACTGCAACAAGCACTCAATGAACTTTGGGATATTCAGCCAGCTCCCAAAAAAGCTTTGGTGAAATTTCTCTTGGATCGAGCGAATTCGCTAGGTATGATTTTAATTTTGGGTTTCTTATTAATGATCACCATGATTCTTTCGTCGCTTATTAGCTTGTTTAACAACTTTATCACCTCGCAACTGGGATTGGAAACTTATTACCTGATGGAAGTTGTGAATTTTACTATTGGATTTCTTTTGGTAATGATGGTTTTTGCCTTTATGTTTAAGGTTCTTCCTGATGTAGAAATAAGCTGGAAATCGGTATGGTCAGGCGCGTTTTTAACCTCGGTTTTGTTTACGATTGGTAAATTCTTATTAAGTCTTTATTTTGGCGAAATGAAGCCAACTTCTGCATTCGGTGCCGCCGGAACAGTCATCTTAATTATGATGTGGATTAATTACTCCTGTATGCTGATTTTCTTTGGTGCGGAGTTCACGAAAATATATTCATACAAGAAAGGCTATCATATCACGCCTTCTAAGCATGCTAAATGGTCGCCAACAAAATTATACTACGATCAGCAAAAGTTGGAAGCAGAAGCAAAGAAGGAGGCAACATAGATACCATCAGCAATCTGAATTTACACTATATTTTCACCTAAATTTTGGCGAATTTCTTTATGCGAGACGATTTGTCTCTTTGCCTTAACTGATTTTAGGATCTCTGGACTATGGAATAATAAAACATGAACTGCATTTGCATTGCCGAGAAGCTAAAAATCTTCAGACATTCGAAGATAGGCTTCAATTTTTTTTAATTGATTTTCTTGCATGTTTGCTATCACAACAAAAATAATTTTTTTGGTTTTCCAAACTCGTGAATAAACCTGAGTATTTGCCCATTCAATTTGGAATTTTGTATGTCTTCTAAAACAATTGCATATTACATTTGATTGTGATAACTTAATCGGAAAATCGTCATGCAGCCCATAAAATTGAGTATGAATATTGTTCAGAATATTTTTCTCCTTGTTATTCACTATAGTTTTCAAAGCTTTTTATAACAAGAAAAATTCATTTGTCATATTTGCCCTAAAACTACCAGTTTGTACTACAAAAAAAACTTCCAAAGTTTTACTTTGGAAGTTTGGTAGCCCGTAGGGGAATCGAACCCCTCTTACCAGAATGAAAATCTGAGGTCCTAACCGATAGACGAACGGGCCAAATATTTTCTTACGCTAACTTGTTAACGTGTTTTGTTAACTTGCTTTTTAAGTTAGCTGCTTTATTTTTGTGGATAATGTTTTTCTTAGCCAATTTATCAAGCAAAGAAATAACTTTTGGCAATTGCTCTTGAGCTGCCGTTTTATCCTCCTCTGTTCTTAATACTTTCATAGCTGTTCTAGCAGTCTTATGG
>JAYRQH010000111.1:0-2677 GCA_041910715.1 Bergeyella sp. | reverse complement strand
GGTAACTGGGGTGCACGCTATACTACAACTCAATATTCAAAACTTATTGCGAGTTGTATTGAAAACGGACTATACACCTTTGATCATGCGGATATTTATGGGAATTATACCACCGAAAGAGATTTTGGATGGGCTCTTCAATCGACTGGAATACATCGGGATTCGTTTCAGCTTATTTCCAAATGCGGTATCGAGCTGCCGGGTGGTGAGGCAGCATTTTCTTTAAAAGCCTATAATTATTCCGAAGATTATATTGTAAAAAGTGTCGAAAACTCACTTCGAAATCTTCAAACGGATTTTTTAGATGTATTTTTATTGCATCGTCCTTCGCCACTGTTAGATCCTGAAGTCGTCGCATCGGCATTCAATAGACTTAGG
This sequence comes from Bergeyella sp., assembly GCA_041910715.1. Taxonomy (GTDB): domain Bacteria; phylum Bacteroidota; class Bacteroidia; order Flavobacteriales; family Weeksellaceae; genus JAFAFC01. The sequence continues at coordinate 2,299 of JAYRQH010000111.1, read as the reverse complement.
GAAGAAGGTAAAGTTCTGCATTTCGGAGTAAGTAATTTTTCTGTCTCTCAAGTTGATTTGCTCGCTTCCTACGTTCCCAATTTGTTGACCAACCAAATTGAGCTCTCCGTAAATCACTTGGATTGTTTTTATGATGGAACACTCGATCAAATGATGATGCGAAAAATGATACCGACGGCATGGTCGGTGATGGGGAATTATTTTACCGAACCATCAACTGAACAGAATTTTCGACTAAAGCAAACGTTCGCACAATTGAATCAAAAATACGAAGCAACCGAAGCGCAACTCATGCTCGCATTTATATTAAAGCATCCCGCGAACATTATTCCTATTATAGGGAGTACAAAGGAATCAAATATTGTTTCTGCTAAAGAAGCCTTGAAATTGAATTTAGAAAGGCGCGATTGGTTCTTGATTTTAGAGGCTATCCAAGGAAAGGAAGTTCCTTAAAAATAAAAAAAGACGGAGCCTGATCCGTCTTTTTTATCATAGTTGGGTTACATCAATTATACCCGTTTTATCTTCAATTTTGTAATTTAGAGCTTTCGCCAAAACAAAAATCTGATTGAGATTTTCCTTGAGTTGCTTTCGTCCTTCGGCAATTAGTACCTGCTGATTGATTTCTTTATAGGCTTTGTCTTTTGCATTCTTTTGAATACGTTTAATATCCGATTCATCAAAACGATCAATGAGAGAATCATCCATGGATTGAATTTCAACGCTTGGTATGATCTTAATTTCTGGGTCGGGAAGCTGCTTGATAATTAGTTTTTTGTTTATCGAATCTACTTCGAGTTCCATCTTGTTAAGATCGTAAGAAACCTGCGCATTGGTCTTTGTGTACATGACCAAAGTTTTGGTGGTGGAAACCGGAACCAGACCGCCCAGCAGGTCGCTGGTAACCTTGGTTTTATGCATGGAAGAACGTTCTTGTTCCATGACCACCATTTTGTTCATTCGCTTAATCTGATTCGTGATTACATAATAATCATTGGTAGTTGTCCCACTGGTTTTTTGTAGGATTTTGTAGATTAAAAATGAAAGTAAAATGGCTGCTAGAAAGCCGATAAGAATGCCAACTCCTGTTCTTTTCAAAATTTTATTTTTTTAATAAACCTTCGGAATTATCTTTTTGTAAGATTTGAAGCAAATCTTTTTCAATAAATCCGGATTGAGTATGTTCAACAATTCTGCCAATCTCTTTTCCGTATTTTTTTACAATAATTGTTGGTACTCTCGAAATGTTGTAGATGCCTTCTTCACCGTTTGGAGATTCTTTTTTACGATTAACCGCAATAATGGTTAATTTTGATTGGGGGAACTTTGTTGCATCGAGGATTTTCATTAATCTCGGAAAGTCACGATGGCTATCTCCGCACCACGTTCCTAAAAAAACGACAATTTGATACGAATTTAATTTTTCCTTTTTTAGTCCAGCCAATGCTTCTTGATCGATTTGATAATTGTCATACTGAGGCGTATACCACGATGAGAATGGCTCTTTAGTAAACTGATCTGCCGTCTGCGTCCCCAACAGCATGCTACCGTCATTAGAGGATTCTACTTGTCTGTTAACGACAACCTTTTGTGCTTCGCATGATTGTAAACCTGCAAGTAGAATAAATGCGAATGCAAGTTTAAATATATTTTTCTTCATTGATGTGTATTTTATTTTTCTAGAATTGTTTTTAAATCAGCAGGAGAGTATTTAATGCTTTTCAATACTTTGTTATCTCCAACTCGATGAACGTTGATTTTTTCACCTGAAATTTCAGAATAGGCTTCTTGGCCTTTGCCTTTATAATGCTGAATTGTTTCGTCAGCTTCTTCCTGTGTTGCGCAAGCTTTAGACATATTTGAACGTTGAACCTCATTGAAAAGTTCCACAAATTTATCTCCTAAACCAAATTCTAATACGGCGCCTGAGAGTACGTATTGCAAATCGCAAAGGGCATCGGCAACTTCTACCAAATCATTGTTGGCAATCGCTTCTTTAAGTTCGTCCAGTTCTTCCTGTAACAGTTTTACTCGAAGTTCGGCACGTTCTGCAGAAGGAATCGTTGGGGTTGCTAGGATAGGGGCATTAAATGTTTTGTGAAATTCCGCTACTTGGTTCAGACTATCTATTTTCTCCACGTTTATTTTATATTTTAAACAAAGATAAAAAAATATCAATCTGTATCGATCAAAAAAATAGACCGCCTTGGCGATCTATTTTTTAATTTATTATTTGGTAATATCTCTTCCGATCACCAATCTTTGTATTTCTGATGTTCCTTCTCCAATGGTGCAGAGC
>JAYRQH010000110.1:0-3683 GCA_041910715.1 Bergeyella sp. | reverse complement strand
CCTTCATCATTAAAGCTGAAATACGAAGATCTCGTAATTATTAAATGATCCAACAACTGTACGTTGAGGAGCTTTCCGGCTTCACAAATTTTTTCTGTAATGGCCTTATCCTCCGTGCTCGGTTTTAGATTTCCACTGGGATGATTATGTGCGATAATAATTCCCGTAGCATATTTTTCGAGAGCAAGCTTAAAAACAATACGGACATCAACTACCGATTGTGTGATACCACCTTGTGTCAGCTTTTCGATATGGATAACTTTATTGGATTGGTTGAGGAACAACACCCAAAACTCCTCCGTTTTAAGCTCCTCTAGATATGAACGTAGAATAAGGTATGCGTCTTTCGAAGAAGAAATTTGAGGCTTATCAGGAATTTCCTGCATGCTTTTACGCCTCCCTATTTCCATAGCTGCTGCAATAGTAATCGCTTTGGCTTCACCAACACCTTTAAAATCCATCAGTTTATCCAGACTCATCTCAGACAACAAATTCCAATTGTTATCAACCGATTGCAAAATACGTCTCGCCAGTTCTACAGCCGATTCTTCCCTATTACCACTGCCCATAATTATTGCTAACAATTCCGAATCCGAAACCGCCAATTTTCCTTTCGAGAGAAATTTTTCTCTCGGACGATCGTCTTGGGCAAGGAGTTTTAGGCTCATAATCTTTTAAAATTAATAAAAAAGAGTCTTCGAAAATACTAGCACTACTAAAACTTGAAAATAGTACGTTTTAAATAAAAATCCCACTAAAAACTATTCCACAATTGCACCGTCACTCATGACTAATTTGCGATCGGTAATTTCAGCCAATTCTTTATTATGTGTTACAATGACAAAGGTTTGATGATATTTGTCGCGTAAATCAAAAAATAACTGATGAAGATCATTGGCATTTTTTGAATCTAAATTTCCTGTTGGCTCATCCGCAAAGATGATTTTTGGCGAATTTATTAATGCACGCGCCACCGCAACTCGCTGCGCTTCACCACCCGATAACTGATTTGGCTTATGATGCAAGCGATCAGCAATTTTCAGGTCTTCAAAAAAGGTAAATGCCTTTTCGATTGATTCTTTCTCACTTTTTCCCGCAATACGCGTTGGAAGTAAAACATTTTCTAACGCCGTAAATTCAGGTAAGAGCTGATGAAACTGAAAAACAAAGCCTATATTCTGATTTCGAAATTTCGACAATTCTTTATCCGACATGTTTACAAACGAATTTCCTGCGATTGCAATCTCTGTTTGATACTGATTGGGATTGGTTGGTGAGTCCAAAGATCCTAAAATCTGCAATAAGGTGGATTTGCCAGCTCCTGATTCTCCTACGATGGATACTACTTCTGCTTCCTTGATATGAACGTCAACACCCTTTAGAACTTCTAAATTTCCGTAAAATTTATGAATATTTTTTGCTTTAATCATGAGTCAAAAATAATAAATAAATGCGTGTAAAAAAATAAAACCCTCTCAGAAAATCCAAGAGGGTATATTGTATTTGATAAAAAACAATTAGAGTAACAACGTTAATGGCTGTTCCAGATACGTTCGTAAAGTCTGTAAAAACTCGGCACCTGTTGCTCCATCAATCACTCGATGATCACAAGCAAGGGACAATTTCATCGTGTTTCCAACAACTATTTGTCCATCTTTAACTACCGGTTTTTCAACGATTGCGCCTACCGATAAAATTGCAGAATTTGGTTGATTGATAATGGAAGTAAATGTTTCAATACCAAACATTCCAAGATTGGAAATTGAGAATGTTGATCCTTCCATTTCATTTGCTTTCAATGCTTTTGTTTTTGCTCTTGAAGCCATATCCTTCACTCCCGAAGAAATCTGATTGTAATTCATGAAATCCGTATTCTTAAGAACAGGAACCACCAATCCATCAGGAACCGCCACAGCCACACCGATGTTGATGTCTCCATGGTGAACAATCTTGTCATCTGCCCATGAAGAATTCACTTGCGGATGTTTTCTTAATGCCATTGCAGACGCTTTGATAATCATATCATTGAATGATATTTTGGTATCTGGTAATGAGTTGATTTCTTTTCTCGCTTGTATCGCTTTATCCATGGTAATTTCTACCATAAGATAGTAATGCGGTGCGGTGAATTTACTTTCAGCCAAACGCTTAGCAATCACGTTACGCATTTGCGAGTTAGGCGTTTCTGTGGTTTCTCCAGCAACAAAATTAAGCGCTTGAGCGGCTGCAGGAGCCGCGGCAGATGTTGTTTGTGTAGCCTGTTGCGCAGAAGGTTGATAATTTTCAACATCTTTCTTTACTATTCGTCCATTCTCTCCAGAACCCTGAATTGCACTGAAATCAATTCCTTTATCTTGAGCAATTTTCTTAGCTAGTGGTGATATCGCAACGCGCCCTGTTGATGAAGTGCTTGCAGGTGTGGAAGCTTGTTTTGATGTTTCTTGCGTACCGGCTTGCGAAGCTTCTTGTTCTTCCTTTTTAGGTACTTTCGGGGCAGGTTTGCCACCGCCAGCAACAAGCGAACTAACATCAGTACCCGCAGGGCCGATAATCGCTAAAACAGAATCTACTGGCGATGCGCCACCTTCCTCAACACCTTGAAAAAGTAAAACACCGTTAAATTCTGATTCAAAATCCTGTACCGCTTTATCGGTTTCAATTTCAGCAATAATATCACCTTCTTTAACTTGGTCGCCAATGTTTTTGTTCCATTTAGCAACTTTACCTTCGGTCATCGTATCTGAAAGACGAGGCATGTTGATCACTTCCACACCTTCGGGAACTTCTGTCGCAGTTTCTTCAACTTCTTCGCTAGATGTTTCAGTTTCAGCAGGAGCCTCTTCTTTGATGGGAGCTGACTCCGGAGCCGCACCTCCTTTAAGTGATGAAATATCTTCGCCTTCCTTACCTATAATTGCTAATACGGAATCTACGGGTGAATTTCCACCCTCGGGAACACCAACATATAGTAAGGTACCCGAAATTTCTGATTCGAAATCCTGAACGGCTTTGTCTGTCTCGATTTCAGCAAGAATATCACCTTCTTTTACAGCGTCGCCCACATTTTTGTGCCATTTTGCCACTTTACCTTCCGTCATTGTATCCGAAAGACGTGGCATTGTAATCACTTCAGCCATATATTTTTATTAAGTTGAGTTATCTTTCTACCTCCTTATGAGCAGAAAAATCAGAGACTCTTTTTAGTTATTTTCTAGTTTATTTAAGAATGGATAATCTTCTTGAGCATATACATACTCGTAGATTTTGTCTGCATCTGGGTATGGAGAATTTTCCATAAACTCAATACACTCTTCTACAAATACTTTTGACTTGTTATCGATTTCCTCCAATTCCTGTTCTGTAGCCCATCCATTTTCCAAGATTCTTGCTTTCACCAATTCAATTGGATCATCTTGTTTATGAAGTGCTACTTCATCTTTTGTTCGGTATGGCTCCGCATCAGACATTGAATGTCCTCTATAACGGTACGTTCTCGCTTCAATGAATGTTGGTCCATCCCCTCTTCTAGCTCTTTCGATTGCTTCGTAAGCCGCTTCGGCAACTTTTTCAGGATCCATCGCATCAACAGCAAGACACGGCATTTCGTATCCTAAACCAAGCTTGTAGATATCTTCATGATTAGCAGTTCTGTGAACCGATGTACCCATTGCGTATTGGTTGTT
>JAYRQH010000109.1:0-4628 GCA_041910715.1 Bergeyella sp. | reverse complement strand
GCAGCAGCAGCTGGCTCAATTCCGTACTCATCCTTAAGGATAGCAGCTAATTCGTTTACGTCTTTTACTGTTAAGTTTACTAGCGTTTCAGCTAAATTTTTTAAATCTGACATTTTTAAATGTTTTTGTTGATTATTGTATTATTTTTTGAGTGTCAATTATTCTGCAGCTGGAGTCTCAGTTCCTTCTGCGCTTGCTTCTGGTGTTTCAGTTGCTGGAGCTTCTGGAGCTTCTTCTGCTGCTGGCTCTGCATTTTCTGTTGCACCTTCTGCTTTGTTTTGTAAAGCAGATACCAATCTTTGGATAGGTGATTGAAGTAATCCGATGATTTCTCCAAGCATCTCTTCTTTAGACTTGATATTCGCTAATGCTCCAAGATTCTCATCACCTACGTAAATAGTTTCTTGAACATAAGCTGCTTTCAAAGCTGGCTTTTCAGCTTTTTTTCTGAACCCTTGGATTAATTTTGCAGGACCGTTTGCAGTCTCAGCAACCATTAACGCAGAGTTTCCTTTGAACGATTCAAACATTTCAGCGTAATCTACACCTTCTGTTTGCTCCATTGCTTTTTGTAAAAGTGTATTTTTTACAACGCGTACTTTGATATTGTTTTTGAAAGCTTGTCTTCTAAATTCTGAAGTTTGCGTAGCATTCAAACCTTCAAGATCTGCAACATAAACTACTTTTGCATCCTGAAGCAAATCTTTGATCTCTTGTATTGCTACAACTTTTTGGTCTTTTGTCATTGTCTTAGGATTTAATATTAGTTAACAGATTTTGTATCGATTGCAATACCTGGACTCATTGTAGAAGACAAATAAATTGACTTCACATAAGTTCCTTTAGCAGCAGTTGGCTTCAACTTCAATAATGTTTGGATAAGCTCCTGTGCATTTTCTTTGATTTTAGCCGGCTCGAAAGATACTTTACCGATTCCTGCGTGGATGATACCGTATTTATCTACTTTAAAATCAATTTTACCTGATTTTACTTCAGAAACCGCTTTTCCGATTTCCATAGTAACTGTACCAGATTTTGGGTTTGGCATTAGACCTCTTGGACCCAATACACGTCCTAACGGACCTAATTTACCCATTACAGCTGGCATGGTAACAATAACGTCAACATCGGTCCAACCGTTTTTGATTTTATCTAAATATTCATCAAGACCTACATAGTCAGCTCCTGCTTCTTTAGCTTCAGCTTCTTTATCTGGAGTTACAAGCGCCAAAACACGTACATCTTTACCTGTACCGTGCGGAAGAGATACAACACCTCGTACCATTTGGTTTGCTTTTCTTGGGTCAACACCTAGACGTACTGCGATATCTACAGAAGCGTCAAATTTTGCTGTGTTAACATCTTTCACTAGAGAAGAACCTTCTTCAAGAGAATAGAATCTTCCTTTTTCTACTTTGCTTAAAGCCTCTTTTTGCTTTTTCGTTAATTTTGCCATTTCAATAAGTTTTAAGCGTTAGTTGGTTTAGTTCCTGTTACTCTAATTCCCATAGATCTAGCGGTTCCTGCAACCATTGTAAGTGCAGAATCCAACGTAAAGCAGTTAAGGTCAGTCATTTTATCCTCAGCGATCTTTTTCACTTGATCCCAAGATACAGAACCTACTTTATTTCGGTTAGGTTCTCCAGAACCACCCTTGATTTTTGCAGCTTCCATTAATTGGATTGCAGCAGGAGGTGTTTTAATAACGAATTCAAAAGATTTGTCTTCGTAAACTGTAATTACTACAGGTAACACTTGTCCTGGCTTGTCTTGGGTTCTTCCGTTACATTGCTTACAAAACTCCATGATGTTCACACCCGCAGAACCCAAAGCTGGACCTACTGGTGGAGAAGGGTTAGCAGCGCCACCTTTCACCTGAAGTTTTACCATTTTAAAGACTTTTTTAGCCATTTTAAATTTGTTTTTTGTTGAATACTAAATGAGTTTGGAAGCATTTATTATTCTACCGTTGGTTATCTCACTTCACCGAACGGTATTTTGGTTTGCAAAAATAAAAATATTTTTTCAATTGACAAAACGCAAATGAATTGATTTTCTGAAACTTCACTATTTTTTCAAGATTTAAAAAAATCGTGCTGTCAGAAAAGCTTAACTTGTTACTTATCAGCATAAATCGGAGGAAGACATTTTATCTCTACTAAGGCAGGAGTACTACCGTCTACCGCAATCTATAAGCAATTGTTGACGTAATCGGTAAGATATTGAAACCTTCGAGTTAAGCTTCCGTCTGATGTTGTCATTTGAGCTCGTTGAAGAACTCCATCTTCATCACCATTGAAGAAAGCAGGAATTACCGACTCAAGGAAAATTTCACCAAAACCATTGCTTGCGTCACGAGGTAATTCGCATGGAAGATTGTCTACTGCCATAACTGCAATACTATCCTTATCCAAATACGAAACTTCGGAATGTGTCGATGGATTGTAGCCATAAATAGGATCTGCAATGGTCGAAGGACGAATGGTACAGGCAACTGGACCATCGATATCGCATGAAATATCGGCAACTACTGAAATTTTGTTATTAGGTGAAACCAACATCTCCCGAGTGAGAATAAAGGGAGAACCTTCGGCGTAGAAATGCCCAGCAATAAAGAAGTGTGCGACCTCCGCGAATTTTGCAAAATCTGAATTGTATTCGGAGGCATTAGCATAGAAATCAGCGCGATCCGTCTTTTTACCGTCCTTACAAATATTATAGTCTAAAACATCAATTCGCGCGTAGACCGGCACATCAAATTGCTCTTGTAAAAATGCGGTTGCACCAACTTGTTTAATGCCCATTCCATCAAGCATCTCTTTCGCTCCAAATGCTACTTTACCTGAACCTGTGAGGACAATCTTAATGTTTGGAAGGACAATTTGTCTTAGTTCAAAAATCAGTTCATCTTGATCTTTCAAGGTTTCTGCTTTCGGCAGGGTAAAAAGATGATGCTTGAGACCATATGCTCGAAAACCGTTGTATGCGCCTACAATACCAGCATACCGTCCAAATCCAACCAAGCGATTCCCATTTTTTTCAACTAAAACTTCATGATCGTACAATTCTATATTTTTGTTCAAGATTGCACACAATAAGTCTCGATTGTACGGTTGCTGCTTAATGGTATGTGAAAAAAAGAAATACTTGGTATTGGGAATTAATTGACTGATGGGAACTTCTTTCACACCCAAAAGCACATCACAATCGGACAAATCATCTGTTACCACAAAACCCTTTTCCCGGTATTCGTCATCGGTAAAAATTCGAACATCTGAAGATTCAACCGCGAATTCCGCTTCGGGGAATTTTTTTTTGAATTTAGCTAAAACTGACGGACTAAAAACTACACGTCTGTCGGGCGGTGTCTTACCTTCTTTAATAATTCCGAATTTGATCATAATAAAACTGTCTTGTGAATTTAGGGATTCTCTAAAAGTACTGAAAATGAAACCCAAAACAAAATGCATAAAAAAAAGCTGTTGCAAATAACAACAGCTTCCTCTATTTGTGATGTATAAACTTATACTTTTTCTACTTGCATGAAGCTTAATTCCATTGGTGTTTTTCGTCCAAAAATAAGAACTGAAACTTCCAATTTCTTTTTGTCTTCAAGTATTTTTTCAATAGTACCATTGAATCCATTGAAAGGGCCGTCTACCACTTTTACGCTCTCACCCACTACATATGGAATCTCCATTTCTGTAGCAAATTCTGAAAGCTCGTCCATACGACCTAACATTCTGTTCACTTCTGATTTTCTCATAGGAACAGGATCTCCCCCTTTTGTTAAGCTTAAGAAAGAAATAACACCAGGTATGTTTTTAATAATATGCGGAATTTCACCGATAAGGTTAGCTTCAACCATTAAATAACCTGGATAGTAAGGTCTTTCCTTAGGAACTTTTTTTCCATTTCTAATTTGGATAACTTTTTCCATAGGAATAACTACTTGAGTAACAAAAGATTCGAAACCCAATCGTCTCATCTCGTTCTCAATATAGGATTTAACTTTACTTTCTTGGCCACTTACTGATTTCAGTACGTACCACTTCAATTCGCTCATACGATTTTTTTAATTGAATGCGTTAATCAACAAGGATAAAGTGTTGGTTATGGCTTTGCTAAATACGGTATCTACACCAAAGGTAAACAAAGCTAACAATACTGTACCAATAGTAACTACTATGGTAGATGATTGTAAATCGGGCCACTTTGGCCACTCTACTTTATTCTTAAATTCGTCGATTGAACCTTTTATAAATTCTCCAAGTGAACTCATAATAAAAATTTGCACGGGCACTAGGATTCGAACCCAGATCAACGGTTTTGGAGACCGGTATCCTACCATTGGACGATGCCCGTAGATTAAAAAGTTCCGTAATTCCTTACGGAACTTTTATATAATTAGATGATTAGTCTAAGATTTCAGTTACCTGACCAGCACCTACTGTTCTACCACCTTCTCGGATCGCAAATCTAAGACCTACGTTAAGAGCGATTGGTTGTAACAATTCTACTGTAATTGTCAAGTTATCACCAGGCATTACCATTTCTACACCTTCTGGTAAGAAGATTTCACCTGTAACGTCAGTAGTTCTTACGTAGAACTGAGGACGGTATTTGTT
>JAYRQH010000108.1:0-6826 GCA_041910715.1 Bergeyella sp. | reverse complement strand
TTTCTGCGAATGTCTTTGAGGTAAGTCTCGGGTGTGGACTTTTTGGGTGCTCTCATAATAATCTAATTTAATAATTATTTTTTTTGAAAACACTCCACTAAAATTTTGTAAATTCAGTCCACTTTTTGCTGACGATTTACAGCAGCTGAATTGTTGTTGGTATTAAATGTAGCACCTACTGTAGAGTTAGGTACCAAATCTCCGTAGGTAGTTATTCCCATTACTCCATTACCATCCGTTACCATAGGTCTTCCAGCATTAAATGTTTGTGAAGCTGTTGGAGTACTTGAATTTGTACCGTTTGTATATATGGAATTGGTAGCTCCTGCATTGGGTAATGCGCGAACGCGTAACGTGCCATTTACATCAAGTCTTTCTGTGGGAGTATTTGTATTTATGCCCACTTGAGCAAAAGAGAAAGCTGCGCAAAGTACGGATGCAGCTAAAATAAACTTGTTTTTCATAACTGTAGATGTGTAATTAGAATGCAAAGATATAAAAACAAAAAATAATAGTTATTCGCATGGATAAATGTGTTTCCCTCACTCCATCCTCATTCTCGGTAGGCCAATTTCGTGCTCTTGCGGGTAGGGTTTGCGTTGTGTCATGCTGACGTCTTCTTTTAGATTTCTTTGGGTTTCAAAACGTTTTTCTTCGGTGGAATGGTAGCGCGGATCAGGAATCATCGGCATTTTTGCCATTTTATGAATGGTGATGGTAGGAAAATGAAAATCAATCTCTACAGTTCCCAGAAGCAAGTAACAACCACCGCCTTGGAAGTTGTATTCCTTCAAACTATCAGGAAAATGCGCCGTGTCGAAATAATCACCATTCACATCAACCCAAGTTCCGAAAAACATATCTCCTTTTTTAGTGGGAACATGTTTTCTGGATATTAAATACGCCATCATTTTCACCACTTTTTTATGATTTTTCAATAAATCTTTTACAAAAACAGATCCGCGAAATTTTGTTTGCAACAAATCAAATGGGCTACAAGAAACAGGAAAACCTAATAATTCAATTTCATCAAACGCATCTTCGAAAGGTTCGCGTTTTAGCTGGGGCAACCGATATTCCTGCAAAGGCTCTTCAATAAGAATCATACCACGAGTTTTAGGTTTAAAATTAATCAGCAGCAACCGGGCTTCTACCATTAATTCATTTTTGGGTTTTCCTGTGAACCGAAAAGCACCAATAAAAATAAGAATCTGAATGGTTTCTAAACCAATAGGAACGCGACGTATAAAGTCCTCAAGAGATTGGTAGAGTCCATTTTTTTCCCGTTCTTCAGCAATGAAATTGGCAATTTTGCTTTCTAGACTTTGCAAATGCATAAACCCAAGGACAATCTCTTTTCCGTGCAAAGTGGTTTGATAAAAACCTTGATTAACACACGGATTCTGAATATGGGCACCCGACATTTTCGCTTCATGAATATACACTTCCGTTCGATAAAATCCACCCATATTATTGATAACGGACGTCATGAATTCTAAAGGATAATACACTTTCAAATATAAACTCTGATAACTTTCCACGGCATACGACGCCGAATGCGCTTTACAAAAAGAGTATCCCGCAAAAGATTGAATCTGCCTGAAAGCCTCTGTAGTAAGCGCATAAGAATGACCTTTTTTCTTACAGGATTCAAAAAAATTGGTTTTAACCTCATTTAGTTTTTCGATTGACCTTTCTTTCCCGCTCATTGCGCGTCTTAAAATATCTCCATCGGCATGACTGAGACCGCCAAAATATTGAGCAATTTTAATAACATCCTCCTGATACACCATAATTCCGTAGGTTTCTTTCAGGTTTTCTTCGAATGTGGAATGAAAATACTCAAATTTATCAGAATTATTGTGTCTAAAAATATATTCCCGCATCATACCACTTTGCGCCACACCAGGCCGAATAATAGACGAGGCAGCTACCAAAACTTTATAATTATCGCATTTCAACCGGCGCAATAATCCACGCATTGCAGGACTTTCAATATAAAAGCAGCCAATGGTTTTTCCGACAGCTAAAAATTCGTTGCATCGAGATTCATTTTTAGAAATTGAAGTATCCCGAATATCAACATCAATTCCCCTGGTTTTTTTAATTAATTTCACTGTATCGTTAATCGTTCCCAACCCTCTCTGAGAAAGAATATCAAACTTTTCAAGCCCAATATCCTCTGCCACATTCATATCAAATTGAACGATTGGAAAGCCTTTTGGTGGCATTTCGAGCACAGAATAATTGGTAATGGGTTCTTCCGAAATTAAAATACCACAGGCATGCATACTTCGTTGATTGGGAAATTTTTGCAATAATTTTCCGTATTTATGAACCAATTCCACCACCGAATTGGCATCATGCTGATCCATCGATTTTTTGGCCAATACATCGAGTTCATCTTTAGGTAAACCAAATGCCTTCCCTACTTCCCGAAAAATAGAACGGTATTTAAACTCCACATTCGTACCACAAAATGCTACATGATTTCTCCCGTATCGATTAAAAATATACTCTAAAATGGCATCACGATCTTGCCAACTCCAATCGATATCAAAATCCGGCGGCGAAGTTCGGTTCAGGTTGAGAAATCGTTCAAAATAAAGATCCAACTCCAAAGGGCAAATATCCGTAATCCCTAAGCAATAACTCACGATAGAATTGGCGCCACTTCCCCGCCCAACGTGCAGAAAACCCATTTTATTACTGTATTGTACGATGTCCCAAGTAATTAAAAAGTACGCCGCAAAATTGAGTTCAGTGATTACTTTTAACTCTTTTTCAACGCGCCTTTGGGCGGTTTCATTTTTACCATATCTTTTTTTTAAACCCGAAAAAGCAAGTTGAGTAAGCAGTTGTATATCTTCCTCTTTCGAATTGGTAAAGTATTTTCGGTTTTTATTTTCGGTATTTCCGCGCTCTTTATAAGCAAATTCAAAACTGCATTGATCTAAAAGAGATTTTGTATTTTCAATAATTTGGGGATAACACCGATAGTTTTCTAAAATCTGCGACAATACAGATAATCGCTCATCGGGTTGACAGCAATCTTGGGGTTTAAGCTTAGAAATCAGCGTATTTTCATCAATCGCCCGCAAAATTCGATGCAGATTGTATTCCTTTTGTGAACTCACGGTTACCGGTTGCAAAACCACCATTTTGTGCAGCAAAGCGTTTAATTCTGGCTTGATAAGAAGATTGAGTTGATTGGCTTTGATGCCGATAAACTCATTATGCAAAAGTTTTTCAGGAATATTTTCTAATGGATAAATAACGAAAACATTTTGGAAGTTCGGGTTGGAAATAGGTAATTCTGCTCCTTCACAATTGTGATTCGTCAGCATTTTATTCACCTCACCAATTGCTGAAAATTCTTTAGCGATCGTGATGTACAATAACTGATTTTCTTTTCGAATTTCTAAGCCAACAATAGGTTTGATGGCTACTTTTTCACATTCTCTTTTAAACTCATAAATTCCGCTCACTGCATTAATGTCGGTTAAAACCAATTCTTTAAGACCGAAATAATGCGCCTGCTGCACCAATTTTTGGATAGATAAGGTGCCATAACGTAAGCTGTGAAAGGAATGACAGTTCAAAAACATATTGTACATTTTTATAGCGAAATTCAAGTCAACTCGAGTAGCGAAGCGTATCGAGAGCTATCATAACTTCTCGATACATTTTGCTTCGCAAAACACTCGAAATGACGAACTTTAATTACCATACTCTAACTAATCATTATAAATAACGTCAGTTCGAGTAGCGGAACAAAGTGGAGCATATCGAGAACTTCTTTTAAAACACTTCTCGATACGGCTTTTGCAAAACCTACTCGAAGTGACGAGCGTGGAAACTATTCATTAATACTAAACTTATAAAATCACGTCAGTTCGAGTAGCGGAACGAAGTGCAGCATATCGAGAACTTTTTTAAGCCACTTCTCGATACGGCTTTGCAAGCCTACTCGAAGTGACGAAGATTATTATTTTTTAAAATTCTTTTTAGAAAGGTTGGGCAAATCCTCATACCTTCCTTCAATTAATGCTAGTTTTTTAGCTTGAGACCATTTCTTAATTCTCTTCTCAAAACTTATGGCTTGGTTGATATCTATAAAAGAAGTAAAATATATAAGGTTTAAAGGTCTTCTTGAAAAAGTATAAGATTTAGGATTGCACCCATTTTGATGTTCTTCAAAACGTCTGAAAACATCATTAGTAACGCCTGTATAATAAGTGTTATCTGAGCACAGCAGAATGTAAACGAAAGATAGTTGCATATCATGTATGTTTATTCTAAAATTACTAATAATCCGTCAGTTCGAGTAGTGGAACGAAGTGCAACGTATTTAGAACTTTTTTTAAAACACTTCTCGATACGGCTTTTGTAAAGCCTACTCGAAGTGACGAACTTTTATTACCATACTCTAACTAATCTTTATAAATACCGCCAGTTCGACTAGTGGAACGAAGTGCAACGTATCGAGAACTTCTTTTAAAACACTTCTCGATACGGCTTTTGCAAAGCCGTATCGAAGTGACGAACGTGGAAACTATTCATTCATACTTAAATTTATAAATATCCGTCAGTTCGAGTAACGGAGCGTATCGAGAACTTCTTCTTAAAACACTTCTCGATACGGCTTTTTTCAAAGCCTACTCGAAGTGACGAATGTTATATTTTACTAATTTTTCTCTATAGACCCCTCACCTTCTTACCAAAACTCTTTCGGGCGCAGTATGAAAGCCACTCGCCCGTCCCACAGCATTGGAGCCAAATCGATTTTTAATGTAATCCATACTTTGGTAAAGATTGATAAGCTCTTCCGTATCTTCAAACAAATCCATTTGATGCTGCCCATGCACGAGATTGGTAAAGCGCAATCCAACCAGCCTCAAACGCATTCTTCGCGTATATAATTTTTCAAAAAGTTCCAAAGCAATCCTCGACAACGTATGATCTACAGCCGTATAGGCTACACGACATTGTTTGGTTTCGGTATCAAAGTTGGCATATCGAATTTTCAAAGCTACCGTGGAGGTCAACCATTTTTCTTTCCGAAGCTGATAGGCTAATTGTTCCGCCATTCCAGCGATTAAAGCTCTTACAGCCACAATATCCATCGTATCATTGGTGAAAGTTCGTTCTGTAGAAATCGATTTTCGGTCGGAATACGGAACCACAGGATTTTCATCAATTCCGTTGGCTTTTTTCCAAAGGTCAATTCCATTTTTACCAATCATTTGTTGAAGCACATGAACCGGCATTTCAGACAAAGTTTGAATGGTTCTAACTCCAATTCTCGACAATAATTGGAACGTAACATTTCCCACCATGGGAATTTTCTTGATGGATAACGGATTAAGAAAAGGTTGTATATAATCTTCCTGAATTTCTAATTTTCCATGAGGTTTAGATTCGCCTGTTCCAATTTTAGAAACCGTTTTATTGGTAGACAGCGCAAAACTGATGGGAAGTCCTGTATTTTTGGTAACCGATTCTGCTATTTCCTGCGTCCATCGATAGCACCCAAAAAACTTGTCCATACCCGACAAATCAAGATAAAATTCGTCTATACTTGCTTTTTCCATCACGGGAACTTTTTCCTGAATAATCTCTGTCACGGTATGGGATAAATTCGAATATAATTCATAATCGCCTTTAACAATTTTCGCATCGGGACACAGCCTAAGTGCCATTTTGATAGGCATTGCAGAACGTACACCAAATTTTCTAGCTTCATACGAGCAAGAAGCCACAACACCTCGGTCTCCTCCCCCTACAATCAAAGGAATTCCCTCAAATTCTGTGTTTTTGAGTCTTTCACACGAAACAAAAAAAGTATCCAAATCCATATGTACAATTGCTCGATTCATTTTACAAAACTAGTATGTTTTATATCAATTTTTACTATCTTTGTTGATACAAATTATAACAATGTCAGTTTTATCAGATAACATGCGCTTTTTGAGAAATCAGCAAGAGTTTTCTCAACAAAAAGTAGCCGATTCCCTTTTGATTACCAGAGTTCGATATGCGAAATATGAAGATGGAACTTCGGAACCGCCGATAGAAATTTTGCTCCGAATTTCGAAGTATTTCCGCATCAGCATTGATCTTTTGGTGTCTGTGGACATCCGAAAATATCCTTTGGACGAAATGCTTAATCTTCCCGACAATCGTATTTTACTACCGATTTTGGTGGATAAATCGGGAAATAACAGAATTGAAATTATTCCGCAGAAAGCTTCCATGGGTTATTTGAATGGCTATAGCGATCCCGAGTATATCGAGAGTTTGCAAACGATTTCTCTGCCTTTTCTTAGAAATGGGAAATACCGAGCATTTCCTGCAAGCGGCGATTCGATGCCACCCTACAAAGACGGAACTTATATTGTAGGAAAATATGTAGAAAATTTATCCGATTTAAAAACCGATAAAACCTATGTTTTTATCACTACAAACGACGGAATTTTGTACAAACGATTTCAGTTTCATGAGGGAAGTTTTATTTGTGTAAAATCGGACAACAGCTTCTATGAGCCTCTTAAAATTGCTCTTCCTGAAATTACCGAAATCTGGGAGTTTGCATGCAGCATCAATACGGAAGAATATAGCGTTGATGAGTTTTCTGGACAGGATGTTCGCGGGATGTTTTTGGAGCTTCGAACCGATATTCAAAGATTGAAAGATAAAGTTTCTACCCTAAAAAAATAAAATCTTATAAAAGTTGATTTTAATTAAAAAAAGAGATTTCTGTAAAGATGGACAAGCAACTGAGTTTATTTACTGAAGAATTTTATGAATTCCCAACAAACCTCTT
>JAYRQH010000107.1:0-2669 GCA_041910715.1 Bergeyella sp. | reverse complement strand
TATTCTAAAGGCGTTGGATTTCATTTTGAGCTAAATGGCATTCCTGTTTATATTAAGGGCTCAAACACAATTCCGCTTCACAGTTTTTTACCCAATGTCACAAAAAATGACTACAAAAAATTAATTGACGAAGCTGTTTTTGCTAATATGAATATGCTGCGTGTTTGGGGTGGCGGAATTTATGAAGATGACGAATTTTACAACCTTTGTGATGAAAAGGGAATCTTGGTTTGGCAGGATTTTGCATTTGCATGTACCATGTATCCTGGCGATCAAGCGTTTCTGGACAATGTAAAAAATGAAGTGATCGACAATGCAAAACGACTACAAAATCACGCGAGCGTGGCGATATGGTGCGGCAATAATGAAAACGATGAAGGATGGCATAACTGGGGATGGCAAAAGCAATTCGCCTATTCCAAAAAAGATTCTACAAAAATTTGGAACGATTATCTGAAAACATTTCGCGAGTTGATTCCACAAACTCTAGCTAAAGTTTATCCTGACAAGCCGATTTATTGGCAAAGTTCTCCAAAAAATGGCTGGGGGCGAGAAAAAGGGTACGAGGAAGGCGATGTCCATTACTGGGGTGTGTGGTGGGGCAAAGAACCATTTGAAAAATATGAAGAAAAAACGGGTCGTTTTGTAAGCGAATATGGTTTTCAGGGGATGCCTCCTGTAAAGACTTTGGCTAAAATTACATCTAAGCTCCAATTTACAGATCCAGGAATAAGAAACCATCAAAAACATAAAACAGGTTATGAAACCATCCGAGAATATATGGAACTAGACTATCCGGTTCCAGAAAAATTTGAGGATTTTGCATATATCTCTCAGCTTTTACAAGCACGTGGATTAGAAATTGCTGTTCAGGCACATCGCGGCAAAAAGCCCTACAATATGGGGACATTGTATTGGCAACTAAATGATGTTTGGCCCGTAACTTCATGGAGCAGTATTGATTTTAACAACAATAGAAAAGCATCGCACTACACCGCAAAACGAGTGTACCAAGATGTCTTTGCTAAATTTACTTTAGATGAAAAGGCAATTAACATTCAAATAACTAATGATCTGAATAAAAAACACCTACTGAAATTCAATTTTGAAATTCGTGATCTTAAAGGAAATCTTCTCTTAAAAAAAGAACAACAACGAGAAACCAATCCGCTGGAAGTTTTTACTTTAGAATCCATTCCCATTCATATAATTCCCAATTACGATCCTGCGCATGCTTTGCTATCAATTGACATCGAGAGCAATACTGGAAATACATTTCATTTTGAGTATTTTCCTGCACGACCAAAAGATTTACAACTTGATAAAGCCGACGTAAAAGTAGAACGGATAGATGCAAAAACACTAAAATTAACGTCTGACGTTATTGCTAAAGATGTCTATGTTGAAACTAATGCTATGACCAATTTTGATGATAATTTTTTTACACTTATTCCCGGCAAATCAAAAATTATCACGGCGCAATACCCAATTTCGGATTACAAAATCCACACACTAAACGACTATATTCTCATAAAATAGCCCTTAAAAATCACCTATTCTGCGGTAATTTGAGGCCAAAACACAGATGAAAAAATTTTATTATCTCAAATTGAGACATTTGATATTTTTTAGTATCTTTAACCCGATTAACGAAAAAACTCGGATATGTTTAAGAAAATTATTCTGACCTCTTTACTTACTGTGGCTACCTACTCGGTGCATGCACAGCAGACGAAAGTTCCTGTCTACTTAGATGAAACTAAGCCTGTAGAGCAAAGAATAGAAGACGCTTTGTCACGAATGACTTTAGAAGAAAAAGTACGATTAACCCATGCGCAATCCAAATTTTCATCACCTGGAGTTGCCCGTTTAGGAATTCCTGAATTTTGGACTACCGACGGACCGCACGGTGTTCGTCCTGAAGTAATGTGGGATGAGTGGGATCAAGCAGGATGGACGAATGATTCCATCATCGCCTACCCTGCCCTAACGGCACTTGCAGCAACATGGAATAAAAATATGTCTTGGAATTACGGAAAGGCTCTTGGGGAAGAAGCACGATACCGTAAAAAAGATATTCTCTTAGGTCCTGGTGTTAATATTTACAGAACACCACTTAACGGTAGGAATTTCGAATACATGGGCGAAGATCCTTTTTTGTCTTCCAAGATGGTGGTTCCCTACATCAAAGGAGTACAGTCTAACGGAGTAGCGACTAGTGTAAAACACTTTGCTCTAAATAACCAAGAAATGTTCCGCCATACCAGCAATGTTATTGTGGACGATCGTGCCTTATACGAAATTTACCTTCCGCCTTTCAAAGCAGCGGTAACTGAGGGAGATTCTTGGACGATTATGGGGGCATATGATTACTACAAGGGACAAATAGCAAGTCACAATAAATACCTAATCAATGACATCCTTAAAGGCGAATGGAAGTATAAAGGAGTTGTTGTTTCCGACTGGGGCGCTGCAAACAATACCGAACAAGCCATCAAAAATGGTTTGGATATGGAATTCGGAAGTTGGACGAACGGACTTTCCGAGGGTACCAGCAATGCCTATGACAATTATTATTTAGCCTATCCGTATCTGAAACTTATAAAGGAAGGAAAGGTCGGAACAAAGGAATTGGATGATAAAGTAAGACGTATCATGCGTCTTGCCTA
>JAYRQH010000106.1:0-2286 GCA_041910715.1 Bergeyella sp. | reverse complement strand
TCGGCTATTACGTGGGAATAAGTCTGCAAACTTCGCAGCATCTGCGCATTGGTCAACAAACCACACTTTATACGCAGCAAATTTTTCGGGAAGACGCACAATTGTTATTTGGCTTTAACACTTTTTTAGAAAAAGAACTCTTTAATTTGTTAATAAGTGTTAACGGTGTTGGACCTGTTTCAGCATTAATTATGTTATCATCGCTTACAATCGAAGAAATTGCGGGTGCCATTCTCAATGGGCAAGCTATGTTGCTTCAAAAGGTGAAAGGTATCGGTGCGAAAACTGCCGAACGAATTATTATTGACCTTCGTGATAAAGTCCAAAAATTCGGCGTTGCTCAAGAAAATATTTCTGCATCCATAAATACTAAAATCAAAGAAGAATCGTTAACTGCTTTAGAAGTTTTAGGAATTCCTAGGAAGACAAGTGAGAAGATAGCAGACCGAATTTTAAAGACGGCTCCAGATCTGAATGTTGAGGAATTGGTGAAAAAGATTTTAAAAAACATTTAACATTTAGTGAAAAATAAATTTATCTGCTTCAAAGCATATATCACTATCGTATTTTTTTGTTTTTTTGGTAGCGCTTTCGCACAAGAAAACCCTGCAGATACGCTCAATATAAGAAAAGAGTATCAATTACCAGACCCTACCCAGTACGAGTCGTATTATGACGTAGGTTCGGGAATGTATTACCTCTATCCCAAGGTTGGTAATGTCGTTGTAGGTTCGCCTATTGCCATGACGCCTGACGAATACAAACGCTATACACTTGCCAATGCACTTTCCTCCTACTATCGGGAGAAATCCGACAATAAAAGTCTAATCTTCAGAAAAGATCAAACGGATGCAAAGAAGAAAGGGCTTTTTCCGGCACTTCAAATCAAAAATAAAATTTTCGAAACCATCTTTGGTAGCAATAAAATTGAAATTATTCCTCAAGGTTTTGCTTCTTTTGACTTGGGCGGATTGTATCAAAAGATTGATAATCCGCTTGTACTTCCACAAAACAGAACCAGCTTTGCCTTCAACATTCAACAAAGAATGCAACTCAGTTTATTGGGGAAAGTGGGTGAGAATTTACAGCTCCGTGCAAACTATGACACGCAAAGCGGTTTTGCCTTCGAAAACCGGATGAACTTGGTCTGGCAGGCCAAAGGAACTTGGAAGGATCTTCAGCAAAAAGGCTTGAACAGCCCAATAGAAGGTGGCGAGGATAAAATTATAAAACGGGTCGAGTTTGGTAATGTCAATATGCCACTTTCCACAAGTTTAATTCGAGGTTCAGAGTCTCTTTTTGGATTGAAAACGGAGTTTCAACTAGGGAAAACGACTGGAACTTTGGTTTTTTCACAACAGCAGGGAGAAGCCCGAAATATCGTTGTTCAAGGGGGTGGAGCCTTACAGTCTTTTAAAATCGATGCATCGAACTACGAAGACAACCAGCATTACTATCTGGGACATTACTTTTTGAATAATTATGATAATGCACTGTTGCAATATCCGCTCATCAACTCTAAAATCAACATCACGCGATTGGAGGTTTGGATTTTGGAACAAGGTTCCGGTAACCTTTCCGAGCAGAAAAGTATTTTAGGTATTCGAGATTTGGGGGAAGGAATTTCAGGCTATCCGGAGAATAATCAGAACGGATTGTATAATTCCATCAACAACTTGGGGCCTGCATTGCGTGATCCGACTACCACGTATAATGCGATAAACAGACAGCAATTCCCGAATGCCAATAATGTGACGGAAACTTATCAGGACGGAGAACAATTTATTTTTAATCGTAGAGCTCGTCGATTATCGGCCAACGAATTCAAATTTCAGTCGCAACTGGGATACATCTCATTAAACCAACGTCTGAATGATAATCAACTTTTAGCGGTTTCATATTCGTACACGGTTAATGGCGATGGCAGTAAAGTGTATAAAGTAGGTGAATTTTCAGAAGAAAGTCCGGTGGTGATCACCAAACTTTTGAAACCTAATAATGTAGTGAAAACCACCTCACCGATGTGGGATTTGATGATGAAAAACATCTATCCAATGGATGCTAACCAAATCTCACCCGAAAATTTTATGCTGAACGTCTATTATCGCAGTCCACAAAATGGAAAGGTGAATTATTTGCCTAATACCAGCGTTCAGGACGAGATTTTACTTAAGGTGATGAATTGGGATCGTTTGAATAGGAATAACGATATGCAGACGAATTCGGGAACCGCAACTTTAGGTGATGGGCTTTTTGACTTTGTTCCGGGAATCACGATAGATCCTG
>JAYRQH010000105.1:0-1600 GCA_041910715.1 Bergeyella sp. | reverse complement strand
CCTTGCACCCATTTCAATAATGACTTTCTTTTGGATGCTCGTTTCAGTAGGCACAACCGATTTATAGTATAGTTCTAATATATTCGGATCACTTGTGTCATCTATTTGCGGATTATATTCGATATGAAAAAGATCATTGGATATTCCCATTTGTACGAGCTGATTGATAAGCTCTTCCCTAAATTCACCAATAATAAAATTTCCAGAAGCTTTACGAAGTTTTTTAATCTGCGATTTAGACTGGAAATCTTCAAAACCTAGAAAAAGATAATCAATAATTAAATCTACATCTTCGGAAAATCGTTCTATGATCCCATACGCTTTCGAAAGGGAGGTGCCACCTTTGAACACTATAGAATCTTTATATTTTGATTGGAATACGGCTCTTAAAACCATACAAACCCACCAATCTTTCTCAATCACCACTTCCGAAAAACCAAGTTTTGCAGCAGTTTGACTGATAATTTGCTGTTGTTCCTTTTCGGAAAGCGAAAACCATTGATTATTCATTTTCGATCGATTTTAGCATTATTGTTCTGATCCAAGCAGGTGCAAGTTTTGCATCATGAAGAATATTTTCATTTGATTCTTTTTTCAATTGCTGTAGGATAATATGCAATGATTGCTCATCAATATTCTCTTTTTTTATTTGCTTTAGTGCCTGTATTACTAAGGTTGAAATTTTGCCTTTTGTCGCTAAATTTTTTGGAACCGTTTTCTTGAAATTAATTTTTCTATTACCAATTATTACGGCTCTTGCTGCACCGTCTGTCAAAAAAACGGGATTCATCGGAACTTGCGTGGTCAGTCCCAAAATATTTTCAGCATACACTCCTGTGGGGATTATCCTTGCTTTATCTCTTCTCGCAATGGCTTGAGCAACATCATCAATAGTTGGAAGCAGTTCTCCAATTATCTTGCTGATTTCAGGTTTGTAATAAATGCCATGAGAAAGTCTTTTAATCTTCTTTTTTTCTTCAAGTCGGAGAAGCGCTTTTTTAACACTTTCAGAATTTCCAAAATCAAGAAAATCTTCAACAAAGAATATCGATCCTCCTTTGAATGAATCAATTTGTTCGGCAATATTTTCTTCTATTTTTATTCGCATAACAGTCCCAAATATAATAAAAATTTGGGACGAAATAGAGTCATGCAATCAATTATTTTTTCTTTGTTAAAGAATAATGTAGATTCTACGTAGTTTTGAATCGGTATTCTCGTTTTCGTAATCATTCAGGAATACGAAAAAGTTTAATGATTATAATCCGAATACTTGTATTTGAAAAACGCTTATGGAAAAATACTACAATTCAATAATCAATTCCTTCTCATATCCATTATATACTTCATCAATATAACCAACAGGATTGCATATAATTTCAGTTTTTCCAATATGGTAGCGCACTGGTGTATGAATATGCCCATGAATCCAGTAATCAGGTTGATGTTCTTCAATAAATGATTCCATACTTGAAGCATACGCAGAAGTTATAGGATCATTTTTGTAAATTTTTGGAACCGAGTGAATACTTGGTGCATGATGTGTTACGACAACGTTTTTTGGTTGATTTGAGCTTTCTAAACTTTCTTTTAACCATTG
>JAYRQH010000104.1:0-2474 GCA_041910715.1 Bergeyella sp. | reverse complement strand
GTTTTTTAACTTCGAAGGTCTGTTTTTCAATTACAAAATCCATTTCTATTACCGGATGCTGCAAGCGGTTCATGACGTCTCTTATTTCATAATCCATCATGGCTTCGGACAAGAAATTATGCCTCTTGTAATAGAGCTTATCTCTTGTGTTTTGATGTGCTGTATTGCTTTGCGGAATTTCCACCACATATACCACTTCGTCCGGATTTTCTAAAGTTATCGGATGAATTACTATTCCTTCTATTTTAGGACTGATATTACTATTGATTATCTGCTCTAACTGCTCTTTTGTAAATGCTGTTCTTGTTATTGGTGTTATTCTTTCGGGCAAATGGCTTTTCTCTTTCTCATCAAATTCCTTTACGCCGTAGATAATAATACCTCCTGCAGCATTAGCCATTGCGCTTACATCTTTGGCTATTTCTTTCTTTTTGCCATCTGTGTTTTGTAGTGCTTCGGCTGCTTTATAATCTAAACTGATGTTTTCTTCTACACCATCTGCAATCATTCGACGGATGTCTTCTAAGTTTTTTGGCACTATCATTCTCTTACGCCTTTTTTGAGGATTAATCTGTTTACCTTTTCTTTTGGAGCGTCCATCAACTCCCGTAATGCTCCAAAAACTTCTTTGAACTGACTATCGTATTTTGTTTCCAATTCTTTTAATTGTTCGGCTAACTGTTTGTGTGTTGCTAAAATTTCACGAAGCTTAATAAAAACTTTTACTACCTGAATACTAGTTGCAATAGCTTGTGGGCTATTTAAAACACTAGCTAACATTATTACTCCATGTTCTGTAAATACATAAGGCAATGTTCTACGACCACCTCTTTTTGAGGTCGCATTTTGCGACTCCAAATGTGATTCTGTTTTTGAGGTCGCAATTTGCGACTTCAAAGTTTCCCATTCTTTTTCAGTTAATTGAAACATAAAATCAACAGGAAAACGTTCTGAATTCCTTTTGACTTGTTCGTTAAGTCTTTTTGTCTCTACACCGTAAAGTACCGCCAAATCATTGTCTAGCATTACTTTTTCATCTCTTACAAAGTAGACTTGATTTTCAATATTATTATGTTCTACAACAACCTTACTCATTTGGTAATACTATTTTAGACAAATTATCACTAATTACTTTATTTAGTTTTGCTTCTTCATTTAATAATTCTTCCAATTCTGATTTTAAATTTGTAAAACGTTTCTTAAAATCGAAGTCTTCTTCATCGTCTGGAAGCCCTACATATCGACCAGGTGTAAGTACATAATCTAATTCTGCTACTTTACTGATAGGTGCTGAAACACAAAAGCCTGGAATGTCTTCATAATTTCCTTCTTTGTTGCGCCAATTATGATAAGTATTTGCAATTTTTGCAATATCGTTGTCGTTAGGATCTACAGAACCGTTTGATAGTTCGCGTGTTCTACGATTAATCAAATGTCCTAAGTTTCTTGCATCAATAAATAAAATTTCATTACTTCTATCTCGGAATTTCCCATTTTTGCGGTTACGGCTCATGAACCATAAAGCGGCTGGAATTTGAGTATTTAAAAATAATTTAGCCGGTAAGTTTACGATACAATCGATTAAGCCGTTTTCAACTAAGGCTTTACGAATTTCGCCTTCACCAGAGCTTTTAGAAGTTAATGCACCTTTTGCTAATACTACACCCGCCTGACCGTTTGGCGCCAAATGGTATATAAAATGTTGCATCCATGCAAAATTGGCATTACCTGTTGGTGGAACACCATATTGCCAACGACCATCTTTACGTAATAAATCGCCACCCCAGTCACTTATATTAAAAGGAGGATTGGCAATTATATAATCTGCTTTTAAGTCTTTATGTGCATTGTTTAAAAAAGAACCTTCGTTGTTCCATTTTACTTGAGAGCTATCAATACCGCGAATCGCTAAGTTCATTTTTGCTAAACGCCATGTAGTTTGGTTACTTTCTTGACCGTAGATAGAAATATCATTAATTTTACCTTGATGTTCTGTAACAAATTTTTCAGAGTGTACAAACATACCACCCGAACCACAACATGGGTCATATACACGACCACTATATGGTTCTAACATTTCCACTAATAATTCTACTACACTTCGAGGGGTGTAGAATTGACCTCCTTTTTTTCCTTCTGCTAATGCAAATTCTCCTAAGAAAAATTCAAATACATGTCCTAAAACATCAGCAGAACGTGCTTTTGCATCTCCAAGTGCAATATTACCTACTAAATCAATAAGCTCTCCTAAACTTGTAGGGTCTAAACTTTGACGAGCAAATACTTTTGGTAAAACGCCTTTTAAAGCATTGTTTTCTTTTTCTATGGCATCCATAGCTTCATCTACTAACTTACCAATTTCAGGTAATTTAGCTTTTGATTGCAAGAATGTCCAACGTGCTTCTTGTGGTACGAAAAATATATTATCTGCTTTGTATTCGTCTCTGTCTTCTGGGTCAGCTCCTTGATCTACT
>JAYRQH010000103.1:0-2055 GCA_041910715.1 Bergeyella sp. | reverse complement strand
TATACGAAATGGTGAAAGCCATGTGCGATGTGGATTTATCCTTAGACAAATACGATAACCAAAATATGGGTTATGT
The DNA here is from genome assembly GCA_041910715.1 of Bergeyella sp. Taxonomy (GTDB): domain Bacteria; phylum Bacteroidota; class Bacteroidia; order Flavobacteriales; family Weeksellaceae; genus JAFAFC01. The sequence continues at coordinate 1,979 of JAYRQH010000103.1, read as the reverse complement.
GTTCGAAGAATTGATCCGTATTTCGAATGAGCAATCCAATGAAACTGCGGGGGAACATTTTACCCCACGAGATGTAATTGAATTAATGTACAAAGTAGTTTTCTCAACAGAAAAAGAAGAATTATCTCAACCAGGAATCATTCGTACTATTTATGACCCTACATTGGGTACAGGTGGTATGGTAAATTTAGCAAAGAATTATATCGTAGATGAATTATTTGTTACGGGTCCAAAACCAACTATTTTTACCTATGGTCAGGAAATAAATGAACAATCATATGCTATTGCTAAAGCAGAAGCTCTTATTTCGGGTGGTGATGTCGATAATATTAAGCATGGAAATACATTAACAAACGATCGCTTTCCAGATAAAAAATTTCATTACCAATTTGCTAATCCGCCGTATGGTGTAACTTGGGCAAAAGATTACGATTTTGTAGCCAATGAAAGCACCAATCCTGCAGGTCGTTTTTATGCAGGTTTACCTGCGAAAAGTGACGGACAATTGTTGTTCTTGCAACATATGATTTCTAAAATGGAGACATCAGGTGGTAAAATAGCCGTAGTAACCAATGGCTCACCTTTGTTTTCAGGGAATGCAGGTGGTGGCGAAAGCGATATTCGTAAGTTTATTTTAGAAAGTGATTTGTTAGATTGCATCATTTCATTGCCAAAGGATATGTTTTACAATACAGGTATTGGTACGTACATTTGGTTTTTAGACAATAACAAACCTGTTCATCGTCGTGGTAAAGTGCAACTCATCAACGCATCTGATGTAGAAGACAAGCGTACTGGTAAAACAGGTTTTGCAACTCCTAACAAACGTAGCTTAGGTAATAAGCGTAACGAGATCTTGGAACATCATATTGATGCAGTAGTAGATATTTACACCCATTTCGAAGAGAATGAGTATTCTAAAATATTCGATAATGAGTTCTTTGGTTATTATAGTGTGCCAGTAGAAAGACCTACATTGGAAAAAAATGGCGAATTCAAAAAAGACAAAAAGGGAGAGTTAGTCGCCGATAGCAAAAAGCGTAGTACAGAACGTATTCCGTTATCTGATGATATACGCACTTATTTTACAGAAAATATCTTACCACATGTAGACCATGCATGGCCAGATGCCAACAAAATTAAAATTGGCTACGAAATTAACTTCTCTAAATATTTCTATAACTATGTACCGTTACGTGCATCTACAGATATCAAGGAGGAAATATTAAATCTTGAGTTTGGTACGAATGGAGAAAAGGGTATTTCTGATTTAATTAAAGAATTGTTTGCGTAATGGTAGAAAGTTTAAAAAAATCAAAATTTGAATGGTTTGATGAAATTCCTTTGTCTTGGGGTGAATCTAAAATTTCGTATTTGTTTGAAATAGGTAGAGGACGTGTTATATCCCAACAAGAGTTAAAAGAAAATGGAAAATTTCCTGTTTACTCTTCGCAAACAAAAGATAATGGATGCATGGGGATGATAGAAACATATGATTTTGATGACAACTTAATTACATGGACTACAGACGGAGCAAATGCAGGAACAGTTTTTATTCGAGAAGGTAAGTTTAATTGTACGAATGTTTGCGGTACATTAAAACCTATATTGGATATTGAATTGAAATACTACTATTATTATTTGCAATTTGTTACTCAATTCTATAAAAGACCAGATACAAATGGTGCTAAAATAATGAATAATGAGATGGCAAATATACATGCATTGATTCCTCCAAAACAAACCCAAATTCGCATCGCAGAATTTTTAGACAAGAAAACAGCAGAGATTGATACCATTATACAGAAAAAGGAAAGTCTTTTACTTCTTTTAGAAGAAAAGAAAAAAGCCATCATCAACGAAGCGATAACGGGAAAAAAAGTTTGGAATGGAAATGCTTGGACTGAGCCAGTCGAAGTCAAGGATTCTGGTATCGAATGGCTTGGTGAAATTCCAGAGCATTGGGAATTAACACAATT
>JAYRQH010000102.1:0-4858 GCA_041910715.1 Bergeyella sp. | reverse complement strand
GCGGCAGCTTTGCTGCCGCGGATTTTTATTTTGCAGTGATGCGTAGATAATCTTTAATAAGGTTCCAGCGGCGGCGAAGCCGCCGCTGGAACCTCAAACCTTAAACCTTAAATCTCAAAAACCCTAATACGTCAACATCAAACCAGCACCCCAACCCATTTCAGAATCATAATTTCCTGAAATAGAAAGCCATTTTTGTAGAATATAACTTAAGCCTGTATTAAATTCCTTGTCTGAATTCACAGAAATGCTTCCCCGCAAACGTCTCGATAATGGAATGTCTTCACGACTTAACTCCATCAGGACTTTTCCGTTGTGGTCGATGCTTGCATCGGCAGTTACCAACCACGGTAAAACATATTGGATACCCACGATAAAAGCATTATTGTTTTTCGGAATCACATTTTGTCCGAACCATGATTTTTTAGGATTTACGTGCATCCCTTGATGGTTGGCCTCAAAATGTTTCTTTTGTGTTCGAAAACCTACGTAGGGCAAAGCCCACTGAAACTTCCCTAAATAGCGACCTACCTTAATATTTCCTTCTAGGTGATCAAAATTCCAATTGGAATGAAAATTATTGATATTCGCCCAACGTGGACCAAACATCGTCATTGTTTCCGCATGAATTCGATTGCTTGCAACTTCCAGCATCGCCATAGAACTCACCATTGAATTATCTTTAATAAAGCTCTTCCACGCCTTTTCCCTATTGGGTAGTTGCGGATTGGGAGCCGAATTTTCGTAACTGAAAACCCTGCCCATTCCGGCCATCATGTGGTACAAAATATGGCAGTGGAAAAACCAGTCGCCGTCTTGGTTGGCAGCAAATTCGATGGTGTTGGTTTCCATGGGCATAATGTCCACTACGTTTTTCATGGGAGCATATTCGCCTTTTGAATTTAACAGTCGGAAATCGTGGCCGTGAAGGTGCATTGGGTGGCGCATCATGGAGTTATTGTACATTTTAATACGTAAAACTTCGCCTTTTTTAATCAGAATTTTATCCGTTTCAGTTACCGTTTTATTATCTAAAGTCCACAGGTAATGACTCATATTTCCTTCCAGTGTAAAATTCAATTCCTTAACATTATCGCTCGGAAGTTCTGTAATTTCGGGTTCAGAAAGCATATTATAAGACAAACGTTTAATGCTTGGCTGATCGTCCATTTGCATGTCATCGTGATTGGAATGATCCATTTCATCAGCTTTTTCGTCCTTTTCTTTGGATTTTATGCCCATCATTTCGTTCATGTGTTTGGCGGTCATTTTCCTTTGCGATTCTGGGATTTCAGGATACATCACTTCATTCATATCCATTGTTTGGTTGCCCATTTCCATGTTCATTGGCTTCATGTTTCCGCTCATCTCCATCATGCCGTTCATCATTTTCATTCCTTCAAAAAGCATCAATCGTGGTAAATGGGGAGCTTCCACTTTTTCACCAGAACCTAACCAAAGCGAGGCGTGTCCCACGCGATCCTCCGATGTAGAACGGAATTCGAAGCTTTTGTTTTCAGGAATGGTCACTTCGATGTCATAGGTTTCGGAAATCCCAACAATCAAACGGTCGACTTCCACAGCATTTACTTGGTTTCCATCATTTCCGACAACTGTTATTTTGCCACCACCGTAATTCAACCAAAAATAAGTGGACGAACCGCCGTTGGCAACGCGTAAACGCACTTTGTCGCCCGCTTTTAAATTGGAATAATCCGAACTGGGCTGACCGTTAATTAAGAATTTTTCATAATAAACATCGCTTACATCCATCGCTTCCATGCGCTTCCATTCATTGAGAAGTTTCGTGCCAAAACGTTTCGCTTTTATGGCGTCCCAATACGATTGCACGGCATTTTTTTTCACCGCATACCAATCGGTATTGCCCATATGCAGGCGCCGCATGATGTTTTTTGGATTTTCATCGCTCCATTCTCCCAATAAAACTGGGATTTCGGCTGCGTAATTTTTATTAGATTCCTGACCTTCTCTTTTCTTAAAAATTAAAATTCCATTCATCCCAATTTGCTCCTGAACGCCCTGATGCGAATGATACCAATAGGTTCCGTTTTGCGAAATTTTGAATTTGTACAAATGCGTTTCGGCAGGCATCACAGGCTTTGTAGTAAGGTACGGAACGCCATCTTGCTCGTTCGGCAAAATCACGCCATGCCAATGGAAACCCGTTTTTTCTTTCATTTGATTATGAAGATAAATTTCCGCCGTATCGCCTTCTGTGAAGTATAAAGTTGGGGCTTGTAGCTTGCCATTCACCGCAATCGCACGACGATTTTTACCAGTAAAATTGACGATGGTATCTTTAACATACAGGTCGTATCGAACTGTTTTTCCACCAAAAGAAACCTTACCGTTTTCAGAATTTTTGATTAATTTTTCGGTTTGGTTTTTTTCCGATGATTTTCCATGATCGGACTGATCTGATTTTTTATCATCAGAATTTTGATGTTTTGAATTGGAATTATTCTTTTGATTATCGGCTTTTTTGGGCTTTACCAGCTCCAAATCCATTCCGCATTTTGGGCATTTTCCAGGTTTGTCGGAAACCACTTCAGGGTGCATCGGGCAAACATACTTTTGTTGCATGGATGCCGATGTTGAGTGTCCCGAATGCTGGTTATGCTGCGAAAACCCGAATATGGAAAGCGAAACTAATAGCAATATTATTAGTTTTTTCATTGTTTTTGATTTTTAAATGGACGTAATAAAAAACCTGTCAAGGTTTAAAATCTTGACAGGATTTCCATAAGGATTTCTAATTTTTTATTTCAGATTTTACGCTGCCACAAGACAACATCTTGCTTCCGTAATACGGATTTACAATTTTGTTTTCGTTGCTCAACCAGCTTCCCTCTGCCATGGGACAGTACTGCACGTAAACGCTTTTATCAGAAAGCTTAAATTTTTTGGCCACGGCAATCATGTTATCGGAAAGGTTGTAAAAATATTCACGCTGTTTCTGAATAGTTCTCGCCTCTGAAATGGCTGTCGCATCTTTACGTAATGTGTTGATATTGCCTTCGGAAAGCAATTTAGCATCAACGGTTCCGGCGATTTTAATAAAATCTAAAGCAGCTTTTGAGGTTTGATCTGCATTATCAGCCGCCAAAGCATTTTTAATAGCGATATACTGATTGTAAAGTTTAGAAATGTTCGCATTGCTCGTTTTTTGAGCTGATATAGAGATAATTGCGAATAAAGAAACTGTGAATGTTAAAATGTATTTTTTCATTGTAATTTAATTGAGATGTTAAATCTGAGACATCAGACATGAGATTATATATTTCATTTAAGGTTTAAAAATTAGATTGAAGTTATGAAGTAAGCTAACCAACATCAACCAAAAACCGTCAACAAAATTCTAAATCCTAAAATTACAATGCTGAATAAAAATCGGAACGGACCACTTTTCTGGTGGTGCATTGATTTGTAAAGTGGAAAATTTTGAGTTTGAAACTGAAAAAATTGGAGCATAAGAGTAAGCCTGAACAGGTTCTAATACGCTATCACTGAAAGTTAATTTCGGCAAATCTGCTTTTTGAGACTGATCTGTTTTAAGAATTTTCACCTCAGAGTCGCAGCAACCTTTCTTTTGATGTGTTCCACACGTTGCACATTCATCGGTAATTTTCTGACTGACCGCTACGAACTCTTCCATACAATAATGCACGCTAAAAACCGCCCCAGAAGACAATCCGAAGTAGAAGATAGAAAATATTATGGCGAGGAACTTTTTCATTTTCAAAGACAAAGGTAAATATACAAAATAATGCTTTGTTATATTTTTATGGAGAAAAGTAATACAGTTCAGATTATCCATTAGACAACTCACTAATGAAACTCACCTGAAACATAAAACCAACGGTTCTGTATTTTCTTAAAAGTGGATAACTCGTGATGCACATGCTCTTTCCCTGTGGAATCAATGTAGTATGCCTTAAATTCTATTTTGTTAGTTGATGGTTTAGCAATGATTTCCAATTTTGTCCACTGGTTGGCTTTTCCCCAAGCTTCCATTTCTAATTTATCATGATGTTTTCTTTCACTTGGAAGTGTAGTTTCCATTAAATAATCTCCGTTAGGGAAAGCATAAGCGCAATATCGCGAACGCATCAACTGTTCCGCAGAAGTAGGAATTTTCCTTTTTACATGAAAGGGTTCACAACATTCGGAATAATTTTTTCCTGAACAACATGGACACAGCATACGAGGTTGGTTTACATTTTAATATTAGGTTTATTGTATTACAAATTCCATCGTTTTTTCGACATGATTTTGTTCTGTAATTCCTCTTGCATAGAATGAGTTTTCTCCAGAATCATATTTGTCCAAATAGGCTTTATTAATCTTGTCATTCAAATCGTCTAAATCATCTGGAATTTTAGCTTTTATGTTGAAGATTTGATCGCCACATTGTATTTGCCCGTTTTCGTCTTTCAAAAAAGTGTTGTACCAACTTTTTTCTGCAAATCCCCACGAGCGTGCGAAAATTCTGTTATCGACGGTCACCATCCAAATTTCTAAAAATGTTTCTCTTTCGCTTCCTGCTTTAATGCCAATGAGGTTATGGGAGTTGATGTAATTTATTGCTTCATTATTCATATCAATGGAATTTGAAATTTTAATAACACGTATATTTTTTTACGTCAGTTCGAGTAGATTTTCAAAAAATCATATCGAGAACTGTATTGATTGCACTTCTCGATACATTTTGCTTCGCAAAAAACTCGAAGTGACGCGAGCGTACCCAATTTTAAGATGTACTTAATCAATTAAAATTAAGGCTACATTCAGAATGACAGCACGATTTAAATCTATTTGTCAGTTCGAGTAGATTTTG
>JAYRQH010000101.1:0-5992 GCA_041910715.1 Bergeyella sp. | reverse complement strand
GTTTTTTGATCGTATCCCACTGCAAATACAGTGGAATAGCCATGGCTACAATGGAAGGCTTTAACAAAAAATCAATGTGCTGTCCCGCCGCTTGATACTTTTCATACGGAATTTTAAAAACAACCAAATAGGCAATTAGTATTGCTGAAGATAAAATAATGGGATTAAATAGAATCCATCTCCGTTTTTCAGTGAGAAATAATCCTAGTGCATACAGCGCAACTGTTAAAAAGAATAACCATATAGTATTGTCTAAGAAATTCATTTTTTTCGTCTCATTAATTGATGTACCCATCCCGTAACAAGTATCACTGCAATAGTACTTCCAACAACAGCAACCAGAATTGCCTCTATAGATTTACCAAGAATATCGAAATAATTAAGCATGGCAACGCACGGGGGAACAAAAAAGATTCCCATATTGTTGATGAGAAAAGACGTTACATTGTCAATCTTATCTAAAGTTATCCATCGCATTTTTAAGATGAAAAGCAACAATAGCATACCGATAATACTGGACGGAATTTTAATTCCCGTAACAGCAACCACCAACTCGCCAATTGCTAGACATCCAAAAACTAACGCAACTTGCTTTACCAAATTCATGAGTACGAAATTGAGGTTGCAAAATTATAAAATAAAAAGCGGTAACCTTTTATAAATGGGGCAAAATATACTACTAAGGTTTTTTTGTGGATACTAAAACATCGTTTTTGTAGACTTCAATTTTCTCAATGCTACCGTCTTCACGATACATTTTTCGCTCACCTTCTTTTTTTCCTGCAACAAAATTAGTTTCTCGTATTAGTTTACCTTTTTTATTATACATTCTAATAATCCCTTCCTCCAAATCATTAATGTACGTTCCTTTTAGAACTTCGTCGGGTTGGTCATTGACATAATACGTAATCTCAAGATTATCAATAAAGACATCACCTTTCCAGTTGCTGTGTTTTTCGACTCCTTCCTTTTGTCCTTTATCATTATAATAAACCCACTCACCCACTTTCATATCCTTTTTGAAAATACCTTTTGCTTTCAGTTTACCATTTTCATGAAATGCGGTGTATTTGCCCTCTAGCTTTCCGTTTTTCCAAATCTCGTCCTTCCAAATTTGGCCGTTATCATAGAAAGTGATACAATTCCCTTCTTTTAGACCATTTACATAACCGCATTTTTTCTGCGAAAAAGCCATCGTCGAAATTAGTACGAATAAAAATCCTATTTTTTTCATTTTTTTTATGTTTTACACAAATGTATTACATTTGAAATAAATTTAAAATTCACAACACGATGAAAAAATGGTTTATGTTCATTTGCAGTATTTTTATTGCATTTGTTTCCGCACAAAAGGACGAATTATACCCTCAGGTCTTTTTTGATAAAAAGCTCGCAGCTTCAATGCTTGCTCCTGGAAAATCGACTATTGAAGGGGTAGCCTTTACTAAACAGAAAGATAAATATGGTATGAAACCAATTGGTGGTGTAAAGCATTTCGCACCCAAAGGAACGGTGATTATGCTTTTCCCAATTACCCCCTATTTTGAAGAATTCTACAAAACGAGAAAAAAGTATGAAAATAAGAATACCAACGTCTTTATGTCTGAGGATGCTTTTGCGCATCGAAGAGAGGCACTAACAGACGAATATGGTCGATTTAAATTTTCTAATGTGAAACCAGGAAAATACTATATTGAGACCATTGTCAATTTTACGGCTACAGGGTCATACAAAGAGCAAACGGGAACAAGCACAAGCTATAATTATTTTGGTCAAGCACTTTATTCTAATCCTATTTATCAAACTTTTTTTTACAATTATGCGTCTGCCAATCGCGAAAGCAAGTTTGTTGAAATTAAGAGCGATGGTCAACTTTTAGAAATAAAACTTTAATGTATAATATTCATCTGAAAAGGGAGCTTGGCATACATTTTAATAGCTACAAAGCATGAATATCCAAATACGACCGGAATTGCAGTGCGAATATGAATGTGTTGAAAATATCACGCGAGACGCATTCTCCAGAAACGACGAAGCGACCCTGCTTAACACCATTAGAAAAACTCCAAACTACATACCCGAGTTATCGTTAGTCGCCCGAAATGAAGAAGAGGTTTTGGGACATATTTTGTTTACCAAGGTTCGTATTATTAACGAAGAAACAGAGCACACCAGCATTGCGCTTGGGCCTATGTCTGTGATATCGAGCAGGCAAAAGGAGCATATCGGTTCGCAATTGGTCTTGGCGGGACTGGATGCAGCAAAACAGTTGGGCTATTCTCATGTTATTGTTCTCGGACACGAAAATTACTACCCAAAATTTGGATTTCAACCAGCAAAATCATTTGGAATACGAGCGAGCTTCGATGTACCCTCTTCCTATTTTATGGCTCGTGAGCTTGATGAGGGTTCATTATCTAAAGTCAGCGGATTTGTTGTATATGATGATGCGTTTTCGTGTCTTTAATAGCAATTTTCACTTTTAGAAAACTCGAAAAAAGAGAATCCAGCTATTCCTGAAAATTCGATTATCTTATTTTGAGATATAAAGAGCAGAAAAAAAAATGCTTATTATCTCAAATTGATACAATAATATCGTGAAAAAACAAAAACAGTCTGAACATGCATTCAGACTGTCTTTTTTAAATATTTTGGGGAATATTATTATTTTAATTAGCGATCAAAAAAGCGAGAATTCAACAATCAGTTTCAACATGTTTCACATCTATTGTCTCATGTTAAGATATTCGTTATTTTTACCTCTATTCTTTATCGTAAATATAGTGATTAATTTCAATAATGCAAATATTTAATAATTTAAAGTGTATTTTTTTGACAATATCACATTTCAAACCAATCTATTTAAAATAAATCCACTCAGAGTAGATTTAAAAAAAATGATGATACGAGAACGTACCATCATTTGATATTTATATTTATTCTATATATTATGGGTAAGGAGCAATCTCAACTTTCAAACCATCCACTTCGTTAGTAATCGGAATTTGGCAGCCCAATCTCGAATTATCTTGAACGTGAAAGGCTTCTGCCAGCATCGCATCTTCTTCATCTTCCATCGGCTGCAGTTGGCTAGCTCCATCTAAGACGTATACTTGGCATGATGCACACATGGCCATCCCACCACAAACACCAATCGTGCCCTCTTCAGCCAACTCGTATGAACGGATGACCTCCATCAAATTCATTGACATATCTGTAGGAGCAATTACCTGATGTAATGTGCCTTCTCTATCAATAATCTCCAGTTGAATATCTTGAGCTTCCATATAACTATTAGTCAATTTTTTTCACTACCGCTTTTTCAGCTTCTTTACGACTTCCATCAAATCCATCCACTCCGCTTACCGTAGTATATTTAAGAACAAACTTCTTACCAGGATTCAATCGCTGATAAACACTTTGACACATCAATGTTCCTTCATGAAAACCACAAAGAATCAGTTTTAATTTACCCGGATAGGTATTGATATCACCAATGGCATACACGCCTTCAATATTGGTTTGATAGTCTAATGCATTATTTACTTTAATTGCATTCTTCTCAATTTCCAATCCCCAATTTGCGATATCGCCCAACTTAGGAGTCAACCCAAAAAGAGGGATAAAGTAATCGGTCGCAATGTCCGATTGTTCACCATCTTTTTCAATAGTAATAGCTTCGATATGGCCATCGCCTTTCAAACCTACAACTTCAGCAGGCGTAATCAAATTGATTTTTCCTTGGTTTTTTAAATCCTGAACTTTATCAACCGAATCTAGTGCGCCTCGAAATTCATTTCTACGGTGAATTAAAGTAACCTCATCAGCAACATTTGCTAAAAATATACTCCAATCTAATGCAGAATCTCCACCACCAGCAATCACGACACGCTTGCCACGATAACGTTCTGGATCTTTCACAAAATACTCGACACCGTTATCTTCGTACGTTGCTATATTTTCCAAATCCGGTTTTCTTGGCTCAAAAGTACCTAAACCACCTGCGATGGCGATTGCTTTTGCGCGGTGAACCGTCCCTTTATTTGTCACTACTTCAAACCATTCATCATCCAGTTTCGTAAGCGTTGTTGCTGTTTCGCCTAACGTAAACCCAGGTTGAAACTGCTTAATTTGTTCCATAAGATTATCCACAAGTTCGCCAGCATTTATTGATGGAAACCCAGGAATATCGAAGATTGGTTTTTTAGGATAGAGCTCTGCCAATTGCCCGCCAGGTTGCGGAAGAGCGTCAATAATATGGCATTTTATTTTAAGAAGGCCAGCTTCAAAGACAGAGAATAACCCTGTTGGTCCGGCACCAATAATTAATAAATCGGTTGTAATCATTGTTTGATTTTTTTTGCAAAAACAATGCGACAAATGTACGCTTTTTATTGAAAAGGACAGGTGACTGTTATCAGCAATAACTGACAAAAAAGCTTATTAATACGGAAAAAGTTAAATTGGCAAATTATTTGTAAAATACAGTGCATGAAAACTATTTTACTAGCGATTACACTTTTTTTATCCGGGTTTGTAGGAGCCCAAAAATTAAACAATATACAGATTGGTGAAGTATTAACGTACCGTATCCATTACGGCGTACTTACTGCGGGTAGTGCAACACTTTCTACTTCCACCAAAAATTATAATGGCAAACCGCATCTATACGTTCGTGGCGTTGGTAAAAGTGCAGGTGCTGTTCGTGCCTTCTTTAAAGTAGATGACATTTACGAAAGTTATATCAATCCAGCAACGGCATTGCCAAGCTACTATGTACGAAACGTTTCCGAAGGGAATTACCGTCAGCATTTGCATGCTGCTTTTAACCAGAATGCAAATACATTAGTTTTAACAGACAAGAAAAATCCGAAAAACCCACCTCGAACCATCAAAACGGTGGCTGGACTACAGGATATGCTTTCTGCATTTTATTATTTGCGTAGTAGCGCTTCAGGGACTTTAAATGTGGGTGATGTATTTAATTTAAATGTTTGGATTGATGATGAAATGTTCCCTTTCCGACTGCGAGTGGCAGGAACGGAGAATATTAAAACTAAATTTGGAACTGTAAATGCTCTACGAATTATTCCTTCTGTGATGAGCGGTCGTGTTTTTAAAGATAAGGAAGGCGTGACGCTTTGGGTAACCAATGATGCCAATAACATCCCGGTTGCTATAAAGGCCCAACTTGCGGTTGGATCATTACGCGCCGATTTAGACAACTATAAAAACGTTAAGTATCCAATCAAGTTTACAAAATAAATTTGTCCATATAAAAAAACCGAGCTGAGCTCGGTTTTTTTTATGCCATTACTTATGAATTATGCGAGAACGTCCTGAAGGTCAGGATTTTTTTTGAAAGTTGCAGCAGCAAACGGACACAAAGGAATAATCTTAACATTGTTGTCGCGCGCAAATTCCACCGCTTTTAAAAGCATGTCTTTACCAATTCCTTTCCCGTTGAACGCGGGTTCCACTTCGGTGTGATCAATGATAAATTTATCTTCTCCTGCCCAAGTGTACGTCATCAGACCCGCTTGAACTCCTGAAAATTTCGCAATAAATTCACCGTTTTTTTCACTGTTTTTCTGTTCTATTTCTACCATTATTTTACGATTTCTGTGTTAATATCAATTTTATTAGTCAACAATTTATGAACTGGGCATGCTTCGGCGATGTCAAATAATTTATCCAACGCTTCCGCATCCAAATTCGCATCAGGAAAACAAATAGCTCTTGTAAATTCCGATCGCTCCTGCATTGGAAAGTTCTCAAATTGAACATCCACGCGAATCGTTTCTACGTCCCAACCCTTTTTATCGACGTACATCCGCAGCGTTGCTGCGGTACAACTGGCTAAAGAGCTCGCTAAAATTTCATACGGATTAAATCCTTTTTCCTCACCACCAAAACGTTTAGGCTCATCGGTAAAAATTTTGTGTGATCCTGCGACCACTTCTGTATAGTATTTTTCGCGACCGATTGTTGC
>JAYRQH010000100.1:0-11826 GCA_041910715.1 Bergeyella sp. | reverse complement strand
ATTGAGTATCCACTGTTGCCATAATTTCGCAGGATTGTAAAGCATCCGCGAGAAATGGGGAATTACAATTCCAATAAACAATACGGGGCCTAAAAATGCTGTTACAGAAGCTGATAATAGGGAAGAAGTAATGATTATCAAATATTTAAGTTGATTTAAATTTACACCGATGCTCATGGCGTATTGACTGCCTAATGCATTTCCCATCAGTGGTTTTATCGTCTTAAAACAAAGAAAAAGTCCAATAAATACACTTACTGATAATACGGTTAGTTGGCTGTTAGACAATTGATTATTGGCTCCAAAACTCCATAAGACGTAGTTTTTTAAACTTTGATTGTTGGCGTAAAACTGCATAAGCGAAATTAAAGCTCCTGAAAGTGCAGAAATCAAAAATCCAAAGATGATAAGGAATGATGTGTTTTGGATTCGCCTCGAGAAGTTGAGTAGAATAATCAACATTATGAAACTTCCGACAATTGCACTGATGTTCAGAAAACCATTTTGCAGAAATTCCGGTAGCTGAAAATCTTGAGAGAGAAAGATATAGCATGCTACGGTAAAACTGGCAACCGAGGTAATTCCTAATACTTCCGGACCCGCCAAAGGGTTTTGAAAATACTCCTGCAAAAGAAATCCCGATGTCGGTATGGAAATTCCAGCTAGTAAAATGGCTAATACCCGTTGCAATCGAAGTTCGGCAATATCAGAATTTGAGCTCTGTGTATCGAAGAAGTCAAAGAAGTTTAACGATACAAATCCGGTAGAAAGGTTCCAAACTACGGAAAATAGGACAAGAATGACCAAAATAACGATCTTTATTTTAAAATTCTTGTCCATAATTTAGTTCTAGCCGGGTACGATAATTACTGAAACGCTTGTATTTGTTTGTCAAGCTCTTCTTTTGTGATGCCTCCGTTTACTTCCTGTACTTTGTCACCTTTTCGTAGCATGGTGAATGGTATAAATTCGCCCTTCCAAGATTTAAAATTTGAGCTGAAAAATGAATCATCCAGAAGATTACTGTCCAACAGAATGGTCTGTTCACGAATGCCATGTTCGTTCACAAAAGGATTAACCAGATTTTCCCAGTCGCTTTTGCTATCTAGGTTAACAAACGTAAATTTTACGGGCTTTCCCTTAAGTTGTTCCATTTTTTCTTTGAAATGAGGGATTTCTCGTACACAAGGTCCGCACCACGTTGCAAAAAAATTGGTTACGTACAATGTATCATTTTTGGACTGGAGTAATTTGCTGGTTTCTTCAGGAGAAAACTCCGTTATAGCCGTCGTCGAAGCTTCAAGTGGAGCTGCATTTGTTACGGAATCTGCCGTTATTTCGGTTTCAGTATTTGAAGTGCTTGTTTCTTCCTTTTTACAACTCACTAAACTAAGAGCCATAAGCAAAGGGAAAATTAACTTTTTCATAATAAAAATATTGCCTATTTTTGAATTATCAACTATGGAAAAGATCTACAATAAGGGCAGACAAATCCAATTTCATGGCCTAAAATTAGCGAAAAAGCAACAGCTAACCAAAAATACCTTTGCATTGGAGTTTGACGTACCTGATTCATTAAAATCAGCTTTTCACTTTAATGCAGGCCAGTATCTCCCTATTCAGTATAATTTCCAAGGCGAGAGTTATATCAATGATTATTCGCTTACCTCGGCACCTTTTGAAGACAAGTGGACTATTGCTGTAAAGGTTAATTCCTACCAAAGTTCGGTTCAGGGACTTGTAGAAACGCCAGTAGGAGCGGATGTTATGGTGGGCGAACCTCAAGGACGTTTTACCTTAGAATCCAAGCCTCATGAATTCCGTACGATTTTAGGCTTTGCAGCAGGCATTGGAATTACGCCAATTTTGAGTCACTTCAAGAATATTTTGCATAATGAGCCGCGTACTCGATTATTTCTGTTCTACGGCAACCAAACCTATGATGATATTGCATTTCGGGAAGAAATTGACACTCTCGCAAAGCATTTTGAAAGCCGTTTTCAAGTATTTTATTTTATTTCTCGTGAAGAGACGCGGGATCATTTGCTTTTTGGTCGTTTAGATGACAAAAAGTTGAAATTAATTATCAATCAGATTTTGCATCTCGATGATACAGATGAAGAATCTACAATATGGGATGCGGTGGACGAAGTGTTGATATGCGGTAAAGGTGAAATGATTAAGACTTTAGCTAACGCATGTTTTGAAAACGGAATTCCCAAACGAAATATTCATTTTGAACTTTTCGAAGAATTTAACGACGATATTTATCCTCAAGAAGTTGATTTTCCATTAATTACAGACATTGATGTTGATTTTAAGATATTAGGAACCTCGTATCAAACAAAACTCCCTACGAATAAAACTCGTCTGTTACAGCAGTTGTTGGCGCAGGGATTTCCTGTTCCGTATTCATGTAAAAGTGGAATTTGTGGTAGTTGCGAATGCCGTTTGATTGAAGGTGATGTTGAACTTTTAGAGAACGAATATCTTACCGAGAGGGAAGTGGCAAAGGGGAATATATTGGCCTGTATGTCCGTGGTGTTAAGTAAACATATAAAAATAAATTTTGATTTAGTTGGATAAATTTAGCAACATAATTAAAATACTTTTCCGAATCGGAGAACTAGCCCTTGTTTTAATGATGTTGGCTAATATCTGGGTATTTGCCTTAACCAACGGACGTACCTATACCAAAATTTCAAAAATTCCGCCTCGAGAAACAGCATTGGTTCTAGGTACATCTCCTAAAATGCGGTCAGGTGTCGCGAATCCGTATTTCGTATCGCGAATGGATGCTACGGCGCTACTATATCACCATGGAAAAATAAAAAAGATTATCGTAAGTGGTGAAAAGAGTAAAGGGTATGATGAACCTGCCGCTATGAAAAATTACCTGGTTTATCAAGAAGGAATCCCGGAGCAAGCGATTACGGAAGATCCGCGCGGATTTAAGACGCAAATTTCCATCGAAAATGTAAAAAACATCTATCACGAAAAAAATATCATCATTGTTTCTCAAGGCTTTCACAATCTCCGTGCGCTTTTCTATGCGAGGAATAATAATCTAAATGCTTTGGGCTTCGATGCGCAAGATGTATATAAAAAGGAGAGCTTCTACCGTAATCAAGTTCGCGAATTTTTTGCTCGAGTTCAGGCCGTAGTATTCTATATATTCGGAATAGAGCAAAAAGCGGTTATATAAAGTTTTACTTTAAATAAATTATATTTTAACAATTAATTTATAGATAGTTATATACTTTATATAAATTTAACTTTAATATTTTTTTTTTGATATTTTTTGTTAATTTGCATTTTCTAAGTTCGTATATTTGTAAAAAAATTTTCATGTTAGTTATAGGAATAGCGGGAGGAACCGGATCAGGAAAAACGACAGTAGTTAATAAGATACTTCAACAACTAAATGCAGAAGGAGTTAATGTGCTGTCGCAGGATAATTATTATCACGATAATCAACACCTCTCACTTTCTGAACGAGAAAAGCTGAATTATGATCATCCAAAATCAATTGACTTTGATTTGCTTATTGAACATGTGAAGATGCTTAAAAATAAGGAGGCGATTGAACAGCCTGTATACAGTTTTGTGACGCATTCGAGAACGGGAGATTTTGTTATCGTTGAACCAAAAAATGTTCTTATTGTTGAGGGGATTTTGGTTTTAACGAATAAGGAGCTTTTGCATGAATTGGATTTAAAGGTGTTCGTTCATGCAGATTCTGATGAGCGGCTTATTCGTAGAATACGACGTGATACGCAAGAGCGTGGTCGCGATTTAAGCGAAGTTTTACACCGGTATCAAACCACTTTAAAGCCTATGCATCAGGAGTTTATAGAACCTTCTAAGAATGAAGCGGATCTCATAGTTCCGAATATGAAGCACAATAATGTTGCTATTGATTTTTTAACGACAGTAATCAATAATTCATTAAAAAAGGTACATTAAATGAAACCTAAACTCATTAAAGAAATTACCCCAAAATCACCGATCGTCGTGTTTATTCAGAAGTATATTTTGAATAAGTACACAATTACGATTTTTCTTTTTTTAGTTTGGATGATTTTCTTTGATAGCACCTCCTTTTTGGTTGTTAATGAGCTTAATCAAGAAGTTAATAAATACGAAGACCAATTGGAATATTATAAAACCGAATACGATAAAAATTCAGAGTTTTATAATAGGCTAATGAACAACAAGGACGAAAAGGAAAAATTTGCCCGTGAAAATTATTTCATGAAAAAACCAAACGAAGAAATATTTATACTTGTAGCAGACAGCGCGCAAGGTTCAAAATAAGAGTGTATACTATGGTTGAAAATGGTGGATTTCAAGAGTGGGAAAAACTCGTAAAGAAACAGTTGAAAACAGATGATTATTTGGATTTTCTGCAAAAAGAAAATTTAGAAGATATCGACGTAAAACCCTATTATCATAATCAAAATTCCAATTCTGTCATATTTCCTAAGGTAGAGGAAAATACACAGTTGGTTTCTTTATATAATGAACACTGGGAACAGGATGCATACGCGTTTTTATTGCATCATAATGTTGAAAATTTGGAGGATAAGGTATTGTTTGTTGCAAACAAGGCTTTAGCTGAGCATATCATTCCAGAGGAAAACAATAGATATTTATCGTTGATTGATGTTTTCGATCCTGAAACATACGATTTAGAAGAACAGTTAGCGAAGGAACTGCTCGAAAAAGGATTCGAACGAAGTATTGGTGTAGATTCTTCTATTTTTCAAAATGCGGGAGCCAGCATCGCGCAACAATTAGGTCTGGCATTAGCAAAGAGTAAAGATTTAGTTGAGAAATTTGGTGTTTCAATATTAGATACTCTTGTGACAAAGACGGCTATTGGTTCTAACTATTTTTTCGAAATAGCAAAAATAAGAGCTTATAAATTGATTTTCAATCAATTGTCAAAAGAGTTTGGTACGGACGAGCTTCCCTACATATTTGCTGAGACCTCACTTCGTAACAAGGCCGTAGATGATGAGGAGAATAATTTGATTCGTTCAACGTTGGAAATTGCAGCGGGTATGATCGGTGGCGCTGATGCGGTATTTGCTCATTCTTTTAAAATAAAGGATGCAACCACGTTGTCGGACGAAATCGCATTCAAACAACAAATTGTACTTGCTTACGAGAGTATTATCAATGTATTTGAAGACGCTGGAAACGGTAGCTATTATATTGAAGAGCTTACACAACAAATTGCTCAGAATGCCTGGGATTACTTTTTGGAACTGGAGGAGTTGGGTGGTTATACGGCTTCCATACAATCAGGGAAGGTCGCTAATGATGTATATGAACATGCGTGTATTGAACAGCAATGGGTAATCGATGGAAAAATCAAATTAATTGGCGTAAATATGTATCCAAAGAAGGAGGTGACACGTACGATAGATCAGCTGTATTCTAAAGATATTATAAAACCTGTCCGTTGGGCAGAGGCGTACGAATAGTAAACGACGTGAATTTTAGCATTTTAAATCAACAAGTGCAAGACTATATCAATGCAAATCTCAATGTAGATTTGCATTCGTTCTTATTAAAAAAATCACCGTTTCCAGATGTTTCAATCTTAGAATTGGCCCAGCAAATACAAGGCAAAAAAATCGCGGTTAAAAAATTTCCGTTTCTTGATCAAAACGGCATTATATTCCCACCACACTTAAATTTAGAACAAAGCAGTTCTGAGTTCACCGCGCGGTACAAAGCAACACTTGTGAACGGAAAAATTTTTGCAGATTTAACGGCGGGGTTTGGCATTGATGCCTACTTTATTTCAGAGAATTTTAACGAAGTTACTCTAAATGATCATGATGAATTATTACTTGAAGTTGTAAAACATAATTGGTCTATTTTACAGCAAAATGCAAAATTTAATTCAAGTAAAATTGAGGATTATTTGGTACGGGAAATTTCTGTATTTGATGTGATTTATTTTGATCCAGCACGTCGTGACTCGGCAAAGAAAAAGGTTTTTTTATTAGAAGATTTGTCACCTAATATCCTGGAGATTCAAGATCAACTTTTACAAAGAAGTTCACAAATTCTTATCAAATTATCACCGTTAATTGATTTACATTACTTAAGTTCGGTTTTGAAGAATTTAGCTGAAATTCACATTGTGGCTTTAAAAAATGAAGTCAAAGAAGTATTGGTTTTGCTGAAGAATGAATGGGTGAATTTGCCTCGCATCTTTTGTGTTAATTTAGATTCTAACGATCCCGTATTTGATTTTGAGTTAGGAGAAGAAAAAATAGAAGCAACGTATTCGCAAGTACAAGACTTTCTGTACGTACCCAATAGCGCCATTTTAAAGTCAGGAGCCTTTAATCTGATTTCGCAACGATTTGGCTTAAACAAATTACATCCCAACACGCATTTATATACCTCAAATACCTATCAGGATAATTTTCCAGGACGAGTATTAAACGTGGTAAAAACCAATTCAAAAGAGCTTATTAAAGGGCATCAGTATAATATTATTTCTAAAAATTATCCACTTAAACCCGATGAAATCAAGCAGAAATATAAACTTCGTGATGGTGGTAACGATTATCTTATAGCCACGCAGGATATGAAAGGTAAACTTCTTTTACGCTCTACGAACCAAAAATAGAAAAACCTCACCGAAATGAGGTTTCTAAAATAATATTGACGAAATTTAGATTTTTTCGTTTTTTATAGCATCCACAATTTCTGGATTGAGTAACGTGGAAATGTCACCAAAGTTGGAAAAATCACCTTCGGCAATTTTTCGCAAAATGCGTCTCATAATTTTTCCAGAACGTGTTTTCGGCAACCCATCAACAAATTGTATTTTATCCAGTTTGGCGATCGGACCAATAGTCTCAGTAATGAGTTGATTGATTTCCTTTCGTAGGTTTTCCCGGTCTCGGGTTTCGCCACTTTCTTTCAAAATAACATAACCATACAGTCCATTTCCTTTGATGTCGTGAGGATAGCCAACGATTGCGGATTCGGCCACGGCTGGATGAAGATTGACGCTGTCCTCAATTGGAGCAGTTCCTAAATTGTGTCCTGAAACAATGATTACATCGTCCACTCGTCCTGTAATTCGATAGTAACCTACTTCATCACGTAATGCGCCATCCCCTGTGAAATATTTCCCAGGAAAAGCGGTAAAGTAGGTTTCTTTATAACGCTGGTGGTCGCCCCAAATCGTTCTGGCTATTCCTGGCCAAGGAAATCTAATGCATAGGTTTCCATCAACTTGATTTCCAGATATTTCGTTTCGTTTTTCATCCATAAGAACCGGTTGAATTCCTGGGAGAGGGAGCGTAGCGTAGGTTGGTTTTGTTGGGGTTACAAAAGGGATTGGTGAGATCATAATTCCTCCGGTTTCAGTTTGCCACCAAGTATCTACAATAGGGCATTTTTTCTGTCCAACGTGGTCGTTGTACCAATGCCAAGCTTCGTCGTTTATTGGTTCACCAACTGATCCAATTACTCTAAGACTATTCAAATTATGTTTTTCCACCCATTCGTAGCTTTCTTTTGCAAGCGATCGTATCGCTGTTGGAGCTGTGTAAAATTGAGTAACCTTATGTTTTTCAATAACTTCCCAGAATCGATCCGGTTCTGGGTAGGTTGGTACACCTTCAAATATAACAGTCGTCGCTCCGTTTAACAATGGTCCATAGACGAGGTACGAATGTCCCGTGATCCAGCCTATATCCGCGGTACACCAATAAATATCATTCTCCTTATAATTAAACACATTTTTGAATGTATATGCGGTGTACACCATGTAGCCAGCGCAGGTGTGGAGCATGCCTTTTGGTTTTCCTGTTGAGCCAGAAGTGTATAGGATAAATAGCGGATCTTCCGCATCCATAATTTTGGTTACAAAGTCGGTAGATTCTTGTGGATAGATATCATTAAGTAGGATATCACGACCTTCTTTAATCTTAATTTCAGTATTTGTGCGGTTTACAACAAGAACTTTTTCTACGGTTGGGCATTTTTCCACCGCTTCATCGATAATTCCTTTAAGGTCAATCGCTTTATTGCCTCTGTAACTTCCGTCTGATGTGACGATTAGCTTTGCTTCGCAGTCGTTTACTCGGGATGTTACCGCTGATGCTGAAAAACCGGCAAATATGACCGAATGTACTGCTCCCATTTTAGCGCAAGCAAGCATGGTTATTGCTAGTTCAGGTATCATAGGTAAGTAGATACAAACGCGGTCGCCGCGATTGACACCCAAACTTGTTAATACGTTGGCCATCTTGTTTACCCGTTCATACAATTCGCGGTACGAGATATGTTGTGCTTCTTCTTTTGGGTCATTTGGTTCCCAGATAATTGCTGTTTTATCACCACGCTCGTTTAAGTGCCTATCCAAACAGTTTTTTGTAATGTTAAGCTTAGCATTTTTGAACCATTTGATATGTGCCTCCTCCATATCAACGTCAAATACCTTAGTCCAACGTTGGTACCACACAAAATTTTCGTCGGCAATCTTATCCCAGAATTTTTTGGGGTTTTTTATGGATTTTTTATATTGTTTGAAATAATCCGGAAGGTCATTTATTGCATACGTGCTCATTATTTTTTAGTATTTTAAATTTTTAAGATTTTTGTTTTTCGCGATAGGATTGTAACTTGATATTAATTTCTTCGATACTTGCTTCATCATCGATAGTTGATGGAATCTGAAATTCTTTGCCGTCGAGCATCGTTCGTAGTAATTTTCTTAATATTTTGCCAGACCGTGTTTTAGGAAGTCTTTTTACGATTACTATATTTCTAAGACAAGCCACAGCTCCGATTTTTTCACGGGCAATCTGAACGATTTGCTTTTCTACATCTTCCTCTGAAATTTTTGAATTTGATTTTAAAACAGCTAATCCAAAAGGAATTTGACCTTTTAAAGCGTCATCAATTCCAACCACACAACATTCTGCTACATCAGGATGGCTCGAGACCGCTTCTTCCATTTCTGCAGTTGACAGCCGATGGCCTGCCACATTAATGATATTATCGACTCGTCCCGTTACAAAAATGTATCCGTCTTCATCTCGAATGGCGGCGTCACCGGAAAAATAATAGCCGGGAAATTTTGATAGATAGCCAAATTTAAACCGCTCGTTATCACCCCAGATTCCAGTAAGTGTTCCTGGCGGTAGTGGAAGCTTGATGACTAAAAAACCTTCATGATGTTCTTCCAATTCGTATCCATCTTCATCAAAAATTTTGATATCGTATCCGGGAACAGGCTTTCCTGCTGATGCTCTCTTAATTTTAACATCTTCAATGCCTGCCATCAAGGCGAGCATAGGCCAACCACTTTCGGTCTGCCACCAATGGTCTATTGCGGGTACACCAACTTTATCTTCATACCAGTCTAAAGTGGCTACGTCGCATCGTTCACCTGCTAAAAATTGAGTTCGTAACGATGAAATATTGTACTTTTTAATAAATTCACCCTCTGGATCTTCTTTTTTTATGGCCCGAATGGCTGTAGGTGCACAAAACATAACGGAAACTTGATGGTTGTCAATCACGCGCCAAGTAGTTCCCGCGTCGGGAGTCATTATTGGTTTGCCTTCGAAAATTACCGACGTGTTTTGATTTAGTAACGGACCATACACAATGAATGAGTGCCCAACGACCCATCCAATGTCTGAGGCAGCCCAAAAAACTTCGCCTTTTTCCAGTCCATAAATTTTTGACATGGAGAATTTTAGAGCGGTAGCGTAACCACCGGTGTCACGAATTACACCTTTGGGCTTTCCAGTCGTTCCCGAAGTATACAATACGTATAATGGATGGGTAGATTCTACTGGAACGCACGCCACTTCATCAGAAGTATCCATTAGTACCTGGAAATTAAGTAATTCACCTTCATTTTCCCAGTCAATGGAATTTCCCCATAGTTTTCTATCAAAAGCAATAATGTGTTCAACTTGATGCGATGCTAATTTAATTGCTTCCTTTACGTAAGGCAAATACGGAATTCTTTTTGCAACCTCCACACCGGCACTTGCCGTAATAATTGCTTTTGGAAGGCAATCATCTATTCGAATAGCAAGTTCATGGGGTGCAAATCCTCCAAAAACAACTGAATGAATGATGCCTAAACGAGCACAAGCGAGCATAGCGTATGCTGCTTCGGGAATCATCGGCATATAAATAATTACAGTATCACCTTTCCGTAAGCCTAAGGATTGGAGGCCGCCAGCAAATTTTGAAACGCGTTTTTGTAAATCATTGTATGAAATTTTATCAATAACTCCAGTTACGGGTGAGTCGTAAATGTAAGCGGTTTGATTACCGAAGCCGGCTTCCACATGACGGTCCACAGCGAGGTAGCACATGTTGGTTTCTCCATCTGCAAACCACGTTGCATACCCATTTTGATCTTCAGAAAGAATGCTTTTTGGTTTTTTATACCAGAACAGTTCGTCTGCTTGCTGCGCCCAAAAATACTCCTTATTTACAATGCTTTCATGGTGCAATTCCTGTGAATTCATATTGACTTACTTTATGATGATTTGGTTCGAATAAATTAAGATTTTTTTTTAGAAAAATGCAGCCTTTTTGAAAAAACATTGCTTTTTAATTGTCAAAACGAAGATTGGAATCGGTTTTATTAGGCGCGTTTAATGATATTGAGAAGAAAATTTCAAAATAGTAAAAATCATATTGTTTACTTTGGATAAAGTTGTATCTTTGCACCTAATGAACACGGAAGTATTTTTTGACGATATTTTCATAGGCAACGCTGCCGAAAACGATAATTTTTAATAACGAAGTCTTTTTTTGGCTTCGTTTTTTTTTGCATAAAACGAAAAAGCTATGTTTACAACTGCCGAACTAACAGTAAGTACCATTGAAAAACTCCTTCAAGATGCCACTCAGTTTGCCGAAGGAAAATCTTTGAAAGCAGACCAAGAATTGTTTGCTGCTAATTTATTTTTTGAAAACTCCACCCGTACCAAAACAAGTTTTGAAGTTGCTGAACGGAAGCTCGGTTTATCGGTTATACCTTTTGAAGCGACCACAAGTTCGATTAATAAGGGCGAAAGTTTGTACGATACGGTAAAAACTTTAGAATCTATTGGGGTAAATTTGGTAGTCATTCGTCATCTTCAAGATGCATATTATAAGGAGTTGGATTCCATTAAAATTCCAATTATCAATGCGGGAGATGGCAAAGGAAATCACCCATCACAATGTATGCTCGATCTTTTGACAATATATCAAGAATTCGGGAAATTTGAGGGACTTAAAGTAGGAATTGTGGGTGATGTGAAACACAGCCGGGTAGCAAAATCGGATGCCGAAGCGTTACGAAAGTTAGGTGCTAAAGTGTATTTCTCAGGTCCATCGGCTTGGTTTGATGAAGGAACAATTATTAATGGAACGTTTCTCCAATTGGATAATTTAGTAAAAGAAGTGGATGTGTTGATTTTGTTGAGAATTCAGCATGAGAGACACGAAGATAAAATGGATCTTTCTTTAGAATCATATCACAGAAGATACGGTCTTACCAAGGAACGAGAACAAATGATGAAAGACGAAGCGATCATCATGCATCCAGCGCCCATTAATAGGGGAGTTGAGATTGATACGGATCTTGTAGAAGCAAAACGCTCGCGAATTTTCAAACAGATGGAAAATGGTGTTTTTGCCAGAATGGCGATTATCAAGTACGTTTTGGAGAAACAAGGTTATACATTCAGCGAAATAAAATAAATAAAAGAAGAAAGCGTTGCAAACGCAGGCAAAATGATAAAAAGTAGAATGAAAAAGAAATTAATT
>JAYRQH010000099.1:0-7929 GCA_041910715.1 Bergeyella sp. | reverse complement strand
CTGAAAGCGTCGTAAAGCGCATTAATGAAGAAAGTAGAATTTTTGAAGTGTAAAGGCGATGAGAAATAAGAAAAAACGTGAATACAAATCCTCAGAACTTGTGCAGTCTTTAGCACGACTCTACGGTTTTGAAGACAAGTTGAAAGCATTCGAAATCAAAGATTTTTTAGCGGAATATCTTGATGAATCGCTATTCAAGGAAATCACTCAAGTCGATTTTGAAGATCATGTGGTGCGCATCAGAGTAAAATCCGATTTGATGCGGCACGACTTCAACATGAGAAGATCTTTTTTTCTGAAAAAATTCAGAGAAAAATTCGGCGAAGATATTAAGGAAGTTTTTATTTTTTAGAAACCGTCTGATCCAGAATTTCCTTTGCAGAAGAATCTAAATTGGAGCGAATAGGAATGAAAAACCGCACCGGATTTTGCAGAAAATAATTTCCAATTGCTTTAAAAATTTGAACAAATTCTGAAAAATCAATTTTCCGAGAACGAAATGCAAGTAACATTGATAGTCCGAAACTCACGATGAAATTAAAGAACCCGATTAAAAACACCGTGATAAAACAGATTAGGAAGATGTTGAACTCCACATTAAAATCTTTACCATAAAGGCCTAACGCCAAATTTCCAGCAGCAAAGGTAATGTGACGAATATCGAGATCAAGCCCCAAAAATTTTCCAATTGTTCCCGTTGCCCCCAGACAAATACCAAACCAAAAATTTGAAACAATACCCGCCCAATTTTTCGAATAATACGTAGAAACCGAGGTGGCAAATTTTTCTCCAAAAACTTGATTTACCAGCGGATTTTTTGCAATCCGCAATGGAATTTTATAAAAAACGGAGTTATTACCTACATTTCCAGCAATAATTCCGGAAATAAAAAGATAAAAACCTGCAATTGAGGCATGAAGAAGTGCTTTCGACTCAAACGGATTGAGGTCTTTCAACAAGGTTTCGGATTTCTCCGATGCAAAATTCTGATTGAGGATGACATCTAATCCATAAATGATCGCTAATGCCACTGGAAATGCCCACAAAACGTTGCCTACAAAAGCAATAAACTGCGAGCGAAACATTTTCGCCACCACGGATGCAAACGAAGCATAGTTTTTCTCCGTGTTTTGGCCATACGATAACACCTTAGCCATGGTAGCCGCCGTCATCGCTGGCTGTTTGGTGGCCAGTGTATAGTGCATTAGATAAATCATAATGAACCCCATTGCATAATTAAATGAATACAAGAAGGCGTGCGAAAACTCACTTCCCGGCGTGTATGAATACAGCATTTTCAGCACACAAAGTGCACCAACAATAACACCTCCTCCACTAGCTTTCCAAAACATTTTATTGTAGCCTTTCCAGCCTGAAGTGATGTAATGAGTTCCAGTTTCAGCCGTATGATTGGTGATTAAATGGGACAAAAGCCGTGTGCTGTCATCGGCAAAATCACGTAAATTATTTTTGTGAGATTTATATTCTAAAATATTGAGAAATAAAGCTTTCGAATTACGAACAACGTCTTCTGGTTTATCAATAGCGAGCAAGGGCAAAATATCCTGCATACGCTGAATCTGCTGCTGAATTTTTAGAAGTGATTGATTAATCTTTCCAGAAATTCCGTAAGTAGCCGAGTTTTTGAATGCAACATTAACGAATTCTTGACATTGCTTAATGTAGATTTTAAGCTGTTTATAGCTGTCACTTTTCGTCGTTAAGTCGATATTTCCCTCTTTTTTGAACTGATTGGTAAGCAGATCCAATTCATCTTGAAGCGCCACAAACGGGTTATCAAAATTTCGATATTCGGGAACCATTCGTAACACCTGAACATCCATGGCATTACCGATAACACGCCAAGCTAAAATATTTAAAGAAAATAATAAGTCGCGCTTAACACCGGGATTCAGAATAAACGAATCTATTCCCAAAAGCTTAAAAAATAAGGTAAGTTCTTCCGGGCTAATGTTTTTAAAATAATTGAGATCCGCCTTTGGCCGAACAGTAACATTATCAATCACATACCAAACCGTTTTTTCATCTTCTACGGATGGAAGAACCGATTCGAGGATTCGTTTTTTAAGTTCAGGAAAAAAAGCATTTTCAGATAAAATATTGGCTTCCGTGAGTGAAAGATTAAACGGCTTACCTTTGAAAATGTTACGGATATAATATCCAAAATTGGCTGCCAGTTCGGGGTTCAGCGTAAGAAAACCTAAGATATTGGTAAAATTTTCACGTCTGAAGCTCCGGAGAATTTCCGTAATTGGTTCCAAAGAAGTCGTCTCATTACGAAGCGTAAAATACTTCCTGAGAACTTCTTGAAAATTATCTTTTTTAAACTGGAGTAAAGCCATAAACAATGGACAAATATACTATTTCAAAACGACATTGTTCATCTGTCGCATAATCCAACGATGTTTTTTGGATAAATAGGCCGATGGATTTTTGGGATCGTATTTCTTAGGATTGGGTAAAACAGCGGCTATCCAAGCGGCTTCGCTTTTTGAAAGATCTTTCGAAGACTTGCTGAAATAGTACTTTGAAGCTGCCTCGACACCAAAAACACCCTGTCCCATTTCGATAGAATTCAGATAGCGTTCTAAAATCACATCTTTTCCCCACACCAACTCGATTATAAATGTATACACGGTTTCGAGACCTTTCCTGAACCAACTTCTGCCTTGCCACAGAAAAATATTTTTTGCAGTTTGCTGGGAAATGGTACTTCCGCCACGTATTTTTTTTCCCTTCTGGTTATGGTCTATCGCTTTTTCTATAGCGGCATAGTCAAACCCATTATGGGTAAAGAATTTCTGATCTTCGGAAGCCAGTACGGCTTTCTTCACATTTGACCCGATTTCCTCATCCGACACGTAATCGCGTTTCAGTTTTCCGTATTCAAAAAGGCCACCAAGCTGCGTTAATGTAATGGGTGGATTAAAAAATTTCCCCCAGAAAATAAACAAGATATTGGCTAAAATGACGATGTAAATCAGTCTCTTAATAAACTTCCACATACACTAAAAATCCTTTTTTCAACCTTGACTATTGCAATCAAATCTTGAAAATAACTCCGCAAATATACTACTAAAGTCCGTTATTTAAGCTCTCTCAAATATTTCAGCTGCTGATCAGGAAAAAGGTTTGGGTAAAAGATTTTGATATAATCCCGTAAAACCAAGTCGGAACGTACCACACCACTTTCAAAATAGTCGTTGGCTTTTCCCTTGATAGAACCTTCCACCGTAAAAAGTTTACCTTTGTTAAACACCTGCATTTTTGCATAATTTGGGTTGATTGCTAACATGGACATTTTGGTATTGTGATAGCCTAGATTCACCCAATATTGCGCATCTTTTGCCTTAACAAAAACTTCTTCAAAGCTTAGCGGAATACTTATTTCCTGTGCATTGTCTTGTAAAATATAATTGGCATTGGCATCTTTGATCAATTGGGCCACATAGGATTTTCCACCAGGCAAAAACCACTGATTTCCGTACATTTCGTTGGTAAGCACCATCGGTTTGGAATTTTGTTCGGCAGCAACTTGCATCCAATCCTTGTAATTTTTTTCAATTTGCTCGTAGCGCTTGATCGCTGCATCTTTAGTTCCCAGCAAAACGCCAAAAAGCTCTAAAATCCTGCTTTTTGCGAGTGGTTGTTGTTCTAGATATTCATCAATAAAAATAAGTTCAATGCCAGCCTTGCGAAGAACATCGTAGGTATTCTCAAAACTTTCAACATAGTTTGTAAAAATTGCATCTGGAGCCAAAGCAATGATTTTCTCGATATTGTATTTTTGTTCGTTGCCTACATTGGCAATGGTTTTATCTTCTATTGTTGTTCGAATACTATCTGAATATACATATTCTGGACTTGAAATTCCAGTTAAAGCCGAGACCATATCCAATTCGATAAAATATCCCGTTAGGCTTGAATTGAGTAAAACCACATTTTTAAAAGGTAATTTTGATTTTTTTATCGAATACGTGAATTTTCCGGATTTTATGTCAATTTGATCCTTATTTTCCACATATTGAATACGTTGCGATATTTCCACCCACTCATTGGGAATAACCTTCTCATCTTTTTTGCAAGAAAAAAGTGTTAAAATCAGAAAAAAATAAAAGATTTTTGCTTTCATCTTTCAAAGAAAACAAAATTATGCTATATTTGCAAACCGAAAAACGGGTGCGTAGCTCAATTGGATAGAGCGTCAGATTACGGCTCTGAAGGTTGAGGGTTCGACTCCTTCCGCGCTCACAAAGAGAAATTCTAGTAGAATTTCTCTTTTTTATTTTACTTTTGTAAAAATATCCAACATGTCTTTAGAAATTAAGGATCTTACGAAAAAATTTGGTGAACAAACTGCATTAGACCACGTTTCCTTTCATAGCAATCGCAATGAGATTATCGGTTTATTAGGACCCAATGGCGCAGGAAAATCAACTTTAATGAAGTCTATTGTAGGTGCTTTGCACATTGACGAGGGTGAGATTCTGTTCGACAATCAAAATATTACTGAAAATCCGATACAGACCAAGAAGAAAATGGGTTTTCTGCCAGAGAATAATCCTTTGTATCACGATATGTACATCCGCGAGTATCTTGGTTTTGTAGCCAATTTACACAATATCAAACCAGAACGGACAGAGGAAGTTATTGACTTGGTAGGACTTACGCCCGAAATTTCTAAAAAAATCGGTCAACTTTCAAAAGGATATAAACAGCGCGTCGGACTTGCGCAAGCCATCTTACATGAACCCGATTTACTGATTCTCGATGAACCAACAAACGGATTGGACCCAAACCAGATTATCGAAATACGTAATGTCATCCGTGAGATTGGTAGCGAGAAGACCGTCATCCTATCAACACATATTATGCAAGAGGTAGAAGCACTTTGTTCACGTGTCATTGTAATACATCAAGGAAAAATCGTTCAAGACTCGCCGATAGAGGATTTCAAGAATACGTTTTCGAGTTTGGAAGAAGCCTTTCAAAGCTATACAAAATAAAAAAAGTCCCAAAATTGGGACTTTTTTTTATGGTTGACATTCTACACACTTAATGCAACTCAAGTGATTTTGTTTTACCTTCTGAATGCCAATTTTCAGGTTCACGAGAATCTAAAATTTGATATTCCATCGTGTAATGTCTAAAAATCGATTTCAGCTCGCTCATTTGCAGCGGAAGCTGAGAGCTTAATCTCAGGTTTTGAAACGTTTCGTCCACGAACTCGCAATTTACATCCGGTAACGTTTCTTCGATATCTTCAATCAGCCAATAGGCATCAAGTTTGGTTTCCACCTGAATTTCTAATAAATAGCAGAATCCTTGTTCGTGCATTGTTCCTGTAAAATGACTGCATTTGCCGACCGCATTGGGTTGAATATTCATAGTATTACAAATTTTATTTTAGCATTGGGAACCTGTTTGCGTGCAGGTTCCCAATTTTTTAATGAGCTTGTCCTCCTTCAATAGGCTCGTAATCTTCTACAATTAGTGCATTATAATCTTCATCTTTATGCCCTAGGAATCGCTCTTC
The DNA here is from genome assembly GCA_041910715.1 of Bergeyella sp. Taxonomy (GTDB): domain Bacteria; phylum Bacteroidota; class Bacteroidia; order Flavobacteriales; family Weeksellaceae; genus JAFAFC01. The sequence goes on along the minus strand of JAYRQH010000099.1, from coordinate 2,372 downwards.
CCATCCAACTAAAATCATATACACAACCGGTACAATTACAAGTGTTAAAAATAACGATGATAATAGACCCCCAATAATTACAATGGCAAGACCGTTGTTCATAGATGCCGCTTCGCCACTAGCCATGGCAATAGGCAGCATACCGAATACCATCGCAATAGTCGTCATCAAAATAGGACGCAGACGGGCGTGGTTTGCCTGCACCAAAGCATTGAAAGTGGTTTCTCCCGCTTCCTTTCTATGGTTGGCAAAGTCTACTAATAAAATCGCATTTTTCGCTACGAGACCAATCAACATGATAATACCGAGGATGGTAAAGATATTTAATGATTGATTTGTTAATGCTAATCCCCAAAGTGCTCCAATAAAGGAAAGCGGAATGGAGAACATCACGATAAATGGACGAATAAAGTCGTCATACAAGATGACCATAATCATATACACCAACATTAAAGCGGCTAGCAAGGCTACCCCTAAAGTTCCGAATCCTTCACTTTGGTTTTCCATATTACCGCCCCAAAGCCAATTAACTCCCGCTGGTTTTTTAAGCGCTTCTACTTTCTGCTGCCATTCTTGGGCAACTTCACCTGTCGTTTTACCAACAACTTGGGACTGTACTGTTACTGATGGCGAACGGTCGTAACGTTCCAATAAAGATGGACCAGAAGCATAGTGAACATCCGCAAACTGGGAAAGGTTTACCCGCATCCCTTGAGGGTTTACGAAGCTCATGTTTCTAATCTCGTCAATATCCGTACGGAAAACATCATCAAGAATAATATTGATATCGTACTCGGTATTTCCTGTTCTGAATTTGGAATCGGTATTACCACTGAACGCTGTTCTCAGGGTCTGACCCACTGTTGCCACATTAAGGCCAAGCGAGGTCATCTTATCACGATCCACATCGATTGCAATTTCGGGGTTACCATCTTCAACACTTAAATCCACCTCAGTAGCACCATCGATGGTACGAAGTTGTTTTTCAGCATCTAGGGCAAATTTCATGGCATCATCCAATGTGTTCGCTGTAATAGTCATTTGCAACGGCGCCGTTTCCGCCCCCATCATACCCATTGGGATTGAGGTTACTTTTACGCCCACGAGTTCTTTCTCAAGACTTCGTTTTAGTTTGGCAGCAAAAACTTTAGGATCATCTGTACGCTCTTTTTCATCAATCATCTCAACGGTGATTTCTGACTTATTTGAGGTAGCCTGAGACGCTCCCATCCCACCACTGGATTGCCCCACGGTAGTAATCATGCTTTTCACTTGCGGATCTTTGCTCATGAACTTTTCCGCCTTCAATGTTGCAAAGTTGGTTTGCTCAATTGAAGCATCCTTCGGCAATTCGAACTGCATTAAGAATTTTCCTCTGTTAGACGCTGGGAAGAAATCGGAACCGATAAACCCAAAAATCATCAACATGATAGATGAAACAAATAAGGCTACAGCCACTAAAATAGTCCATCGTTTGTGATTTAAACACCATTTTAGCAAACCACTGATCCAGTTGGTAAATTTATCAAGTTGATTTTCGAAACCATAAATGATTTTACCAAATAGCGAATGCTCGCTGATGTGCTCTAATTTTCCGTATCTCGAAAACAACCAAGGAACAACGGTAAAGGAAACCAATAAAGACAATAAGGTTGAAATGATAACCACGACACAGAACTGTGTGATAATATCAGAAACCAAACCTGTACTCATTGCAATCGGAAGGAAAACCACCACAATTACCATCGTAATAGCAACTACCGTGAATCCGATTTCTTTTGCTCCGTCATAGGCTGCCCGAACTTTATTTTTACCCATTTCCAAGTGTCTGTGAATATTTTCGATAACCACAATTGCATCATCCACGAGGATACCTACAACAAGTGATAGTGCCAGCAAGCTCATCAAGTTGAGCGAGTAGCCGAAAATCATGATTCCAATAAAAGTAGCAACCAATGAGGTTGGAATTGCAACCATTACGATTAGGGCATTTCGGAACGAGTGTAAGAAAAATAACATTACGAAAGCAACCAACCCTACCGCGATAAATAAGTCTTTGATAACGGAGCTGGCCGCTTCCAACGTAAATACCGAGGTATCATCAGCTAGATCCAGCTTTACGCCTTGATTTTTATATTCTGTTTCAACATCAGCGATTTTCTTTTGCACCAACTCACTTACCTCCACGGCATTGGCATCCGATTGCTTTTGAACTTGAAGTAGTAATGTACTTTTCTGGTCAATACGTGCAATTTTCTCTACTTTTTTCTGCGTGTCTTGAACATCGGCAATGTCAGATAATAAAACATTTCGTCCGTCTTTGGATGAGATGGTTAAGTTACGCAACTGCTCCACCGATTTTAAATTTCCCG